>NZ_RZRY01000221.1:0-8993 GCF_003998035.1 Mesorhizobium sp. M2A.F.Ca.ET.039.01.1.1
GGCGGCAATGGCGGCAATGGAAACGGCGGCGGCAATGCCGGTGGCAACGGCAAGAGCGGCGCAGAGCACGGCAAGTCGGCTTCTGCTCACGGCCACAACAAGGGCACCGACGACAGCGCGACCGACGACACCACGACAGCCGCCACGCCGAAGGAGAAGAACCTTCACGCCAAGCTCGGCCGGCTGAACTCGCTGCAGCGCAACATCAACGCCTATATGAATTCCAAGAGCAAGAAGTTCGCTGGCATCCAGGCCTATGTGACAGCGGCAGCGGCAGCTCAGAACGCGCAGGCTGCGCTCGACGCTGCTAATGCCCAGCTGACCACCGACCAGAACAAGCTCGCCGATCTCACCCAGCAGCTCGCCGATCTCAACGCGACTGACACGACGGGCTTCACGCCCGAACAGCAGGCGGCTCTCGATGCGCAGATCACCGATGTGCAGTCGCAGATCGATGCCCAGAACGCGGCGATCACCGCTGACACCCAGGCGGTCGCGGATGCCCAAACCGCGGTTACCAATACACCCGCCCCGGACGACGCGACGTTGGACGCCGCCCTGCAAGACATGGCCAACAAGCCGGTCGACCAGGAAGTGACGGACTGGGCCAAGGGCGTGCTTGCCGACAAGATCGACCAGGCCGCCGCAGCGACGACGACGCCGTAAGTCCAAACGAACCGACCAGAGGGTGGACGAAACGCCGCCGGGCCTCGCCCGGCGGCTTTTTTGTCCGCACCGCCTCGGCGTGAAGCCGTCGGCGCGCCAGGCCGGGCCTATTTCGGCGGCGCGTCAGACCTCAGTCGTCTTGCCTTCGGCGACGCACGGCGCCTATGTCATCGTTGCGCTCCCTGTTCTTGCCCCTCCATGGCGCATGGTTCGGGCTCCGCTCCCCCCAGCGGAACCGAGCCCAGATATGGGGAGTTCAGGAGACGACAGTCGATTCCCCCGGGATGTAGCTGCTCCTTCATCGAGCCCGCCACTGGTTCAGGCACCAGTCGGCGGGTTTTTGATGCCGGCCGGAGCAGTCCGGCCGAGGGCAGTTCCGGGAAATGTGAACGCTCGGCCCGGCGGTTTCGCCGCAACCTTCAGCCTTGTCCGATCGAACGGATCCAACGTTTCGCCTTTTCCCTGAAACGGTGAAACGCTCTAATCGGCGTGATCGAGCAGGCGGGTGGCGTCCGGGCGGTCCCGGCCTTGTTTGCTCCCGGCGTGGTCGATGCCCTCGACCGTGATGGCGAACGTCCCGTTCTCGGTCCTGCCGATGAAGCCCTTCGCCTTGAGGTACCACAGGTGGAATTCAAGGTGCTCGCGCGGGCAGCCCGACAGGCGTTCGAGCTCGTCGTCGCCGATGCCCGGATTGTTGACGTCGCGCCGGCGCCGCACATAGAGAAGCGACAGCAAATTGGCCTGGATGACGGCATCCCTGTCCATGCCGCCGCCGTCGCGCGCGCCATCCGTGAGTTCGTGGCGAAGGCCCAGATGCTCGCGGTAGAGGATGTCGTACTGGGCCCGCTTGACTGGATCCCGCAGCGTATTGTGGGCCTCGACGATCTCGCTGAAGCGCGATTCATTCCCTGTTTCCCGATTATCGGGATGATAGCGCATAGCAAAATAGCGGAAAATCCGCTCGATTGTCTCAGAATTGGCGTTCGGGCTTATTTCCAGAACTTCGTAGTAGTCAGTGAACATGTAATCGTGCTTCCGAAATTACGGAAACCACTCCCCGAATCCGAGCATTGCCCAAATGCCGCGCGCTTGCAAGGCGCCATCGGGCCGGTTCCGAACGGGCGCAAATGCCCGCCGCAACTGCGCGAACTCGAGCGGATTCGGGACGCTGAAGCGCATGCTGTTCGCACGCCTGCCAGCGGGGAAGGGATGTCCTGGTCGGCGCACAGGTTCGCGGGCGCCCGATCGGCGAAAGGCCTGCTCTGCTGTGCGGATTCGAAGCTTGCGGGACTGATCGGCGATCGCGGTGGAATAAATCCCGCACTCCGCTACGTTAGGCATGTCTGAAATTCAGGTGGTAACCTGGATGGGAGCCGATCTCAAGCCCGGCTCCCTTTTTGGCTCTCCTCGAAAGAAGCGAGCCATTTTTTCGCGAAGCCGCCTCGCGGGGCTTTCGTCCGACGACTTCACCGACCTAAAGCGCGTCGCGATCCTTTGGCTTTGCTCATGCGCGTCAGATCTTTGGTTTACGCATGTCTTTATCCCCAAACAGGTTCCCACTTTCGGGAGACATGCTTTAGGTGCGCCATGGCTAATATGGCTGGCTAGATATAGACTTCACAGAGTCGGGTCCACAGAGGCATTGGGAGGGACAACAGAAATGCCACGGGTATCGGAACTCTTCTTCAAGACGGCCATCGTCTTTCTCATCCTGGGCATCGGCGCCGGGCTGCAGATGGCGATTTCGGGCGATCACGGCGCCTTCCCGGCGCATGCCCACATCAACCTTCTAGGCTGGGTCACCAGCGCCATCTTCGGTGGCTATTATGCGCTCAACCCGGCCAAGGCCGAGCGCCGCATCGCCATGATCCATTACGGCCTCTATACGGCCGGCATCGTGATCATGCTGCCGGCGCTCTACTGGATGCTGGCGGCAGGCCATCCGGAGATCGAACCGGTCGTGGCGATAGGCTCGCTGATCGTCGCCGCTGCGGTGCTGGTCTTTGGCTTCGTCGTCTTCTCGTCGTCGGAGACGGTGCGCTCGGCCTCACCAGCCGCGGCACGCTAGCTTGCGCGCGAGCAGGGGCTTCGGCCTGGACGGGCTGGAGCCTCCAACCAAAGAGCACGGCAAGACGGCCGTTTTGCATCGCGCCGAATAACCTTTGTTGCGGACGGGCGCTGGCGACAATGCCAAACTGATCGCGCCTCGGAAGCATGACGCGGGGCTGGCCCGGGCTCGCTGCTGCGCTCGAACAGAGGCGTGCAATGTGTCGGGCGAAACGGATTGCCGCCGGCTTCCGGGGAAGCGACTGGCCGGCCATTCGCGAGCAGGCTACGGCCGGCTAAGGCAACAGCTTCGGAAACAGCAGCGAGATGAGAGCGTGGATGATGCCGTCCCGCTCGAACGGGCCAGGCAATTTGGCGGGCGAGACGGCGCCGTCGCTCGACTTGGCCTCGTCGGTCACGCGGGCCTCGCCATGCACCAGCCACAGCACCGCCGCGAAGTAGCCGGCCTGCAGAATAACCGCGGCAAGGACCGTCCAGCCCAATGCCGCCCAGACCGATCCGGTGGACGCGAATGTCCAGCCGAGGACCACCAGAAGCGTCGCCGCCATTCCCACAAGAAACTGCGGAAAATACATTTGCCCAACCGAGCGCCGCGACCATGTCCAGTCGTCGACGATCTCGCCCATGTCTCTACCCGTCATGACCCTTGCACCTTTTCCGGGTGGACCGCAAGCTTGAACAATCTGCCCGGCGGCCTTGTCGCACCATTGTCCGCTCCGACAGGGACCAAGGGAGCAGGACTTCCTTGTAGCAACCGGCAATTGCGCCGGATCGTTCCATGGGCCCCGGCATTCAAGCAACGTCTCATGGAATGCGTCGGCCGCGCGAGCTGTTTTCCGGGCTGCGGCGGCACTCGGACGACAAAGGCCCGCACTGGCGGGCCTTTCTCTCGTGATGCTGTTCTTGTCAGGTCAGGATAAGGACGATCTTGTAAGTGTCCGGGTCGACAATGACGATGCGTCCGTCGGCCAGCACGAAATACTCGTAGTACTCATAGGCAGGCACGATCTTGACGATGCGGGCCGGCAGGCGGTGCAGCCGCACCTTATGCCGCGGCACCTCGATGCCCACCGAAATGTCGAAGCTGACGTCGCGAACCGGTTCCACCTTGGTCTCGTGGATGATCTGGGTAACCTGGGTCCTCTGCTCGACCGTCACATTGTTGATCGAGGCCGTCTTGTTCTGGTCGGTCTCGACATTGGTGTTGCCCT
The DNA here is from genome assembly GCF_003998035.1 of Mesorhizobium sp. M2A.F.Ca.ET.039.01.1.1. Classification (NCBI taxonomy): domain Bacteria; kingdom Pseudomonadati; phylum Pseudomonadota; class Alphaproteobacteria; order Hyphomicrobiales; family Phyllobacteriaceae; genus Mesorhizobium; species Mesorhizobium sp. M2A.F.Ca.ET.039.01.1.1. The sequence continues at coordinate 3,945 of NZ_RZRY01000221.1, forward strand.
GGGCGTTCTGCTCGGTCTTGGTACCGGTCTGAGCGTTCTGGTCGGTGGTGCCGGCCTTGCCCTGGGCTTGCTGCTTCTTCTTCAACTGTGTGTTGTCCTGGGCATTCTGGTCAGTCTTCGTGCCGGTGTTAGTCTGAGCGTTTTGCTCCTGCATCTTGGTGTTGCCGCCTTGAGCGTTCTGCTCGGTGGTGGCGCCGGCCTTGCCCTGGGCCTGCTGCTTCTTCTTGAGCTGGGTGTTGTCCTCGGCGTTCTGGTCGGTCTTGGCGCCGGCCTGGCCCTGGGCCTGCTCATCGGTCTTCATCTTGGCCTTGCCCTGGGCGTTCATTTCGGGTTTCGATTTCGTCTCGCCCTGTGCCTGCCCGCCTGCCTTGCCGCCGGTCTTACAGTCGGCCTGGCCCGAGGCGCAGTTGGCATCGCCGCTGGGCTGCACGGATTCGGTCTGCGCCATCGCGGCGCCGCAACCGACGCCGAGTGTGATCATGCTTGTGATCAGCAGATGTTTCATGGGATTTCTCCTCGGAAATAGTCGGTCCCTTCGGATTGGGTAACCCGGGCCGAAATGCATTGTTCCGAAACAGCCGCGCCGCGCCGTGACGTTTCGCGGAGAACGCCGGCGGCGTTTTTTTGCCGGAACAAGGCTTGCCAGATGGCGTTACGCACAGTGCCTATCGGCTGTGAGATCGCAGGCGCAGCGTGAGAGGCAATCGATCCATGCCAAGGAGAAGATCATGAAAATGCACCTCACAACCGCTGCCGCGGGCCTGCTTCTTCTGACCGGTATCGGCGCCGCCGCCGCTCAGGACGTCATCATCCAGCCCGAACAGGAAACAGTCATCCGCGAATATGTGCACAAGCAGCCGCTGGCTTCGGTGAAGGTTCCGGGCGTCGAGTTGAACATCGGCAGCACGGTTCCCGATACGGTCGAGCTGCACGAAGTGCCGAACGTCCAATACCGTTACGTGGTCGTCGACAATCGGACGGTGATCGTCGATCCCGGCACGCGCAAGATCGTCCAGGTGCTCGATAACCGCTAGCGTACCGAAGTTGAATGACCCGCCGCCGGCTTGGGCGGCGGGCCGCCAACCGAGTATTATTTTGTTACCATGTGCTAACGGAACCTTCCCCTCGCGTTTGAGTTAGCGGCTCTGGATCTCAGCTGTCTCATCAGCAACACAAATGCATGGCAGCATAAATTCGGGCGGCGGCGAACAGATACGGGCGGGCCGAGGAGGAGTTTTACGAACATGTCGAAACGAGAAATCGGAACATCCCGTTCGCTCGGGATGCGCGTCGCCGATCTCAAAGCCAGGATGCGGGACGCCCGGATCACCGAGCACGAGATGAAGACCTTCCAGAAGGTCGCGGCCATCATGGGGGGCGGCGAGGGCTCCCTACGCATCGAAGCGGACGACCTGATCGCCGCGTCCTTCGTCACCGAGGCGCTGGGCGAGTCGACGGCGACCTGACAGCGGCCACCAGCCGAAGAGCCCCATCGATCCAGTCGACCGTCAGCCCCGGCGGCGGTCCGCAGGGCAAACGGACGCCAGACGGCTCCACTTGGATCTCGTCGGCCAGCTCCTGAAACCTGCAGGGCAAGCCCAACGCGCAGCGGCCCCAATGCGCACCGGCTCTGTCAGTGCGCCGGCCGCTGCAGCGCCCGGCTCTCGCGTGCCCGGTTGCGCCTGATCTTGGCCTCGCGCAGCACCGCGACCGGATCGGCCCCGGTCCACTCGATCCCCGCCTTCCTCGCGAAGATCAGGAACGCCTGGCGCGCCTTGTCGAGATCGATCTCGCCGGCCCGCGCCGCCTCGCAGGCGCGCAGCGCCCTTGCGTGGCTTTCGCCCCGCGAAGCCGCCGGCCATTCCTTGAGAAAATTCTGCATCCCGGTGAGCGAGGCGATCTCGCGCTTGAAGCCGGCGCCGACGGCGATCGCGATGGGGGCGCGAAGTTGGATGTCGCTTCTGATGTAACCTTCTTGCATGACTGCGGCGCCCTTTGGATTTCAAAGTCTTGGGGAGTTTCAATGCCTTCCAATGCAGAGCCGATGCGAAGGTTCCGCCACCTCAAATTAGTCGTCGCTGACGGAACAACACCTCGCCGGGGGCGTTTGCCCCGGGAGCTCAACTATTCGACTTGCCGATGTTTCCGCCCCGGGCGGTGGCAGGGCGGAGCTCGCAATACGCGATCCGGAGGATCGTCGTGAACCAATACGCGATCCGAAGGGATCGTCGTAAATCCAACAGGAGAGAAACATGAAAACCACCCTCATTCCAGCTGTCGCCGGCCTGGCTCTGATGGCCGGCATCGGCATCGCGGCCGCGGACGAGGTGATCGTCACCCCCGAGCAGCAGACCGTGGTCAAGGAATATGTCCACAAGCATCCGATCGCCTCCGTCAACGTGCTCGGCCTCGAGCTCGGCGTCGGCTCGACCGTGCCTGATACGGTTGAGCTGCAGGAGGTGCCGGACGTGCAATATCGCTATGCCGTGGTCAACGACCACACGGTGTTGATCGATCCCGGCACGCGCCGCGTTGTCCAGGTGATCCAGTAACATACGGCCCCTGAAGAGCCCGATCCTCCCGCCGAAGCATCGGGAGGATCGGGCTCTTCTCGCATCAAGGGAAAGCGCCTAAAATAGCCGCCGGTTTGGGAGGCAACGAAGCGGAAGGAGTCGTTGCCATGCATCATCCACACGTCGAATCACCCAGTATCGCCGCCATGGTCGACAAGCTGCTAGCCGAGCACAGGACGGGCCTACTGTCCATGCAGGAGGCAATTTCGCTGCTGCGGAAGCGCACCGGGACCGACCGCTCTGACGCGGATTTGGCCGGATTGATCACAAAGAAGGCAGCGCATCTCGGCATCGCGGTCGTCACCGACGGCCACTGAGCGAATTTGCCGCCTAAGTCGGTCGAATATGCGTGATACCGAAGACGCCGCGTCAAAATTCCGCTAGTGTTCGCGCCGGGGAACCCGTCCCAACCTTAGGAGGCGACAGTGACGGACGACAGGCACGAACGCATTCGCCAACGCGCGCACGAGATCTGGGAGCAGGCCGGCCGGCCCGAAGGTGCTCACGAAGAGCACTGGAACCAGGCGACCGCCGAGATCGACGCGGCAGGCAAGCCGAAGAAAGCTCCGAAGAAGGCGGCTGTCGCCAAGGTCGAGAAGCCGAAAGCCGCCAAGGCGGAAAAGCCCGCCAAGGCCCCCGCCAAGGCAAAGGCTGCCAAACCGAAAGCCAAGGCCTGAGCCGTTTGGGCGGTCGTTTGCCGCCAAGCCTCTTTCGATCCGCCGGAAGGTGAGGGCGCGGCCATGTCGGGCCCTTCGACGATCCTGAGAAGCGTCGCCGATTTGCAATAGATAGCGATCATTTATATTAGAAATTGTTAATGTATAGACTTGGCAACGAGAGAGGTTTACTGACTATCCCGAACTATCTCTGTGTCATCCCGGCAACACTGAGTGTGTCCCTTCAATATACCCAATAAAAGTCGGACTTTGGTCGGACCGGCCGCTTGACTCGCCGCGCTTTGCCATGCGTTTTTCCGCCGGGCTTTCAACTTGGGGACTAGGTATGCGGGGCATCAACCGTCTAATTTCGTTTGCGTTTCTGGCCGGAACAGGCGGCTGGGCCATGCCGGCCTTGGCTGACGAACCGCATCCGGTCGAATATGTGCGCGTCTGCGATCAGTACGGCACCAACTACTATTACAGCCCAGGTACCGAAACCTGCATCAATACCCAGACGGGTGAGACGCGTCGCGAAACCGACGGCGGCACGGTCGTCGGTAAGACCGCGCTGGCAAGCAAGGTCGAGGACATAGATCACCGCATCCAGCGTGCCTTCGAGGGTGCCTCGGTAGCGTCGTCGCTGGCCAGCCCGGATCTGAACAAGGGCGAGCATTTCGGCGTCCGCGTCAATTGGGGCAATGCCGGTCAGTCCAACGCCATGGGCATCACCGGAGCGGCGGTGTTGGGCGAGGGGTTCATGCCTGGCGGCAACGGTCGGTTGGCCGGCGCCGCGGCCGTTGCTTTCTCCGGCAAGACGGTCGGCGGCAATGCCGGCCTGCAGTTGACCTGGTAAGAGCGGCCGGGGGCATCATGTTCAGATATCTTCTTGCGCCGGCAATGCTCGGCGCGGCAACGCTCCTTGCGTCGCCATCCGAGGCTGCGGTCGACTATCTCAGGTACTGTCAAGCCTATGGCATCAATTACTATTACAGCCCGGGCACCGAAACCTGCATCAACGCCCAGACTGGCGAGACGAAGCAAACGGTCGATGATAGTGAGGGCGGCACCACGACGGTCACCGGCAAGACGGCATTGGCCGCCCATGTCGACGACATCGACAATCGCATCACCCGCGCCTTCGAGAACGCCTCGATCTCGGCCGCGCTCGCCGCGCCCGATCTCGCGCAGGGCGAGCATTTCGGCCTGCGCGTCAACTGGGGCAATGCCGGCGACGCCAATGCCTTCGGCATCACCGGCGCCGCCGTGCTGAGCGAAGGCTTCCATGGCGGCCGCCTGACCGGCACGCTCGGCATCGCCTTCGCCGGCAGCCAGGTCGGCGGCAATGCGGGGCTACAGTTCAGCTGGTAGGAAGAGGAAGAAGAGGGAAGGCGCCGCCGATCGCTAGCGCCCTCCCTGCTTGCTGGCGTATTGCGCGACCGCGCAGAGAAGGGCAAGCGCCGCGGTATCGCAGGCGGCCCGCGAGGGCGACGGGCCCTTGGCGAAAAGCACCGCATCCGCGACAGGAACCGTCAGTCCGTGCTTTCTGGCAAATGAAGTGACTTCGTAGGGCTGGTCCTCGGGCAGTGCGCCGATGTCGATTTGCAGTTGCATCAAACGTGTTCCTCCCTGGTATGCGTCTATTCCTCCTTCACCCGACAGGAATTAACGCCCGGCCGCTCACCCGCGTCCACCAATTGGCGATTGTGTGAAACGATGCATTTGCCGGGGCGATGAGCCGAGGGTTGCAACCGGCCGGTTGAGGGGTCTGCGGCGCGGGCTTCTTCGGTCCCCGCACGGGAAAAGGGAAGCCCTCACCA
>NZ_RZRY01000222.1:0-8970 GCF_003998035.1 Mesorhizobium sp. M2A.F.Ca.ET.039.01.1.1
GTCCCGACCGGGTGATAGACGGTCAGCGCCTCGGCGCGCAGATAGGCGAGGATCTCGTCGTCGCTGCTTATATCCTTGCCCGGAAGCATCTCCTTGCCGCGCACCGCGTCGAATTCGGACGAGGCAAAAATCCGGCGTGCGATCTTGATGCCTTCGACCAGCACCATGGCGTCGTCCTCATGCGTGAAGAAGCGGTGGTCGATAAGGACGTCGCGGCGGGAACTGTCGCGCGATAGCCTGATCTCGCCCACGCTTTTCGGCCTCAGCACGCAAGTATGAATGGCGTAGCCGTGACCGTATTCGATCAGCCTGCCGCGATGGCTGCGATATCCGGGCACGAAGTGGAACTGGATGTCGGGAAGGCCGTTGGCGTACCTGGTTTTGGCGAAGCCGCCGGCCTCGACATAGTTGGTGGTGAGCATGCCCTTGCGGCGCGCGAAATACTGGAAAGGCGCCGCCGCCATTCGCGGCAGGTTGGCGAGCGACAGGCCGAGCGTCCTGGTGCTTTTGGAGCGCACCGTGATCATGCCGTCGACATGATCCTGCAGGTTCTTGCCGACGCCCGGAAGGTCAAGCACCGGCGTGATGCCGATCTGCTGCAGCTCAGCCGCCGGTCCGATGCCGGAGGCCAGGAGGATCCTAGGCGAATTGATGGCGCCGGCCGAAAGCACGATTTCGCGGTCGGCCGAGAACGTCTTCTGCTGGCCCTGATGCTGCACGCGCAGCCCAGTGGCGCGACCCTCGGCGATGACCAGATCGATCACCTCGCATTGGCTGAGCAATGTCAGGTTCCTGCGGTCGAGCACCGGGCGCATGAAGGCGCTGAAGCTGCTGAAGCGCTGGCCGCGATCCTGGGTGACATTGTAGATGCCGAGGCCGAACTGGCTTTCGGCATTGAAGTCGGTGTTGGCGGGCAGGTCGGCGTTCTTGCCGGCCTTGACGAAAATGCTGGAAAGCACGTTCGGATCGCGCGGATTGTCGACCAGCAGTTCGCCGCTGGTGCCGTGATAGCGCGGGTCCTGGCCGAGCAGGTTGCGCTCAAGCTTCCTGAACACGGGCAGCACGTCGCGATAGGACCAGCCGGCGCAGCCGAGTCCCGCCCACTCGTCATAGTCCTCGGCGGCGCCGCGAATATAAACCATCGAGTTGATCGAGCTCGATCCGCCCAGCGCCTTGCCGCGGTTGACCGGAATGCTGCGGTTGTTGAGGTGCGCCTGCGGCACGCCGACGAAACAATAGTCGTAGTTCGGGTTACCATAGAGCGAAAGGATGCCTGCCGGCACTTTGACCCGCAGGCTGTTGTCGCTGCCTCCGGCCTCGATCAGGCATACTTTGACTACTGGATCGGCGCTCAGCCGATTGGCGACCACGCAACCGGCCGAACCGGCGCCGACGACGATGTAGTCAAAGCTCTCAGTCTGCATCCCAGCCCCTCGAGAATTCCGGAACTCTAGGTGCGTCTCTCGGTGCGAGAAATTCGGAAATGGTTACGCGTGACTTCGGAGATTCGTTATGGGCCCGCGCTGGTACGTGCTGCTACTTGTGAGCGCCAGAAGCGGTCGGATGGCGCAGCCTGTCTGCATCCACCATGGCCCAAGTCGGTTTCATCCCGCGCGGCGGAAGCTGTCGGTTAATCAAAAAAGGACTGAGCATGTCGGTTGAGACGGTAGACACGCTTGTCGTTGGCGGCGGCCAGGCGGGGGTGGCCATGAGCGAGCACCTGAGCAAATGCGGGGTGCCCCATCTCGTCCTTGAGCGCGGCCGGATTGCCGAGCGCTGGCGCTCGCAGCGCTGGGACTCCTTGGTCGCCAACGGCCCGGCCTGGCACGACCGGTTCCCGGGCATGGAGTTTCCCGTGACAGGTCCCGACGGCTTCCCGCCCAAGGAGGAGGTCGCCGACTATTTCGTCACCTACGCAAAGCAGATCAACGCGCCGATCCGCTGCGGCGTCGAGGTCAAGCTCGTGCAGAGGAATATCGGCCGTCCGGGATTCCGCGTCGAGACGTCGGATGGCGTGATCGAAGCCAACAGTGTCGTCGCCGCGACCGGACCTTTCCAGGTTCCTGTCATCCCCTCTCTCGTTCCTGCCGGTGCCGGCCTCCTGCAAATCCACTCCAGCGCCTACCGCAATCCGGCACAGTTGCCGAAGGGCGCGCTGCTGGTGGTCGGCGCGGGATCTTCGGGCGTGCAGATTGCCGATGAGCTGCAGCGCGCCGGGAGGCGCGTTTATCTCTCGGTCGGCCCGCACGATCGTCCGCCACGTTCCTATCGCGGGCGCGACTTCTGCTGGTGGTTGGGCGTGCTCGGCAAATGGGACCTCGAAACGCCAGGGCCTGGCACGGAACATGTCACCATCGCTGTGAGCGGCGCGCGCGGCGGCGAGACGATCGACTTCCGCCGCCTGGCCGCGCAGGGGCTCACCCTCGTCGGCATGACGAAGGCATACCAGGACGGCGTGATGAGTTTCGCGCCGGATCTTGCGAAGAACATTGCGCGAGGCGACGCCAATTTGATGTCGCTGCTGGACGAAGCCGATGCCTATGTCGCGCGCAACGGTCTCGACCTTCCGGAAGAACCCGCTCTCCGCAAGATCGACCCCGATCCGGACTGCGTGACCAATCCGGTCCTCGAGCTCGATCTGGCCAAGGCCGAGATCGCGACGATCATCTGGGCGACGGGCTTCGCCGTTGACTACAGTTGGCTGAAGGTCGATGCCTTCGACGAGAACGGCCGGCCAAGGCACCATCGCGGCGTGTCAACCGAACCCGGGATCTATTTCCTGGGACTGCCCTGGCAGTCGCGCAGGGGGTCGAGCTTCATCTGGGGCGTCTGGCACGATGCCAAGCATGTCGCCGACCGTATCTCGACGCAGCGCAAATATCTCGCCTACCATGCCGCCGCGAAACGCGAGCCCGTGGACGCCTGACAAAGCTGCGAGCCCGACCCAATTGGAGACCAAGATGGCGCATACGCGAATTCGCAAATTCAACACCAAGGAAACCTATCCCGAGCAGAAGCTTGACAACGATCTCTGCCAGGCGGTCGTCACGCGCGGCGGCCGCACCGTCTATCTGCGCGGACAGTGCCCGCAGGACCTGGATACGGCCAAGAATATCGACAGCCATGATCCGGCCGAGCAGACGCACAAGGTCATGCAGAATATAAAGCAGCTCATCGAGGAGTGCGGCGGCACGATGGAGCATCTGGTGAAGGTGGTGGTCTACATCACCGACGTCCGCCATCGCGAGGCCGTCTACCGGACGATGGGTGAATACATCAAGGGCGTGCATCCGGTTTCGACCGGGCTGGTCGTGTCGGCGTTGGCGCGGCCGGAATGGCTGGTCGAGATCGACGGCACCGCCGTCATCCCTGACTGAGCGCCATGACCTTCTCCATCGTCGCGCGATGCCGGCGCACAGGCATGTTCGGTGTGGCGGTGTCCTCGTCGTCTCCCGCGGTCGCGGCGCGCTGCGCCTATGCGCAGGCGGGCGTCGGGGCGGTCGCCAGCCAGAACGTCACCGACCCTACGCTCGGGCCAAAGGCGCTGGAGCTGATGGCGCGGGACGCCTCCGCTGCCGAGGCGGTCGCGATTATCAAGCGCACGGCCGCCTTCAGCGAATACCGGCAGGTGCTGGCGGTCGACGCGGCCGGCGGCAGCGCGATCCATTCCGGGCCGAAGGCGCTGGGTATCTGGGCTGAGGCACGCGGCGAGGACGTCGCCTGCGGCGGCAATTTGCTCGCGAATGACGGTGTCCCGCAAGCCATGGTCTATGCCTTCCTCGCTTCCGAGGGCCATCTCGGCGACCGGCTGATCGCCACGATGCGCGCCGCGCTCAAGGCGGGTGGCGAAGCGGGGCCTGTCCGCTCCGCCGGCATGAAGCTGGTGCGCGATGTGTCCTGGCCGGTCGCCGATTTGCGCTGCGACTGGACGGAGGATTGCCCGATCGAGCAGCTGGCAACGCTGTGGGAGATCTACAAACCGCAGCTCGATGCCTACGTCACCCGCGCCCTCAATCCGTCCGATGCGCCGAGCTACGGCGTGCCCGGTGACGAGTAGTCCGACCAGTTCCGGAGTCGGCATACGAAACCCGGCGACCCGCTCGACCCGGCATCCAGAATAGGTGCGATGGTCGATGCGCGGCGTGCCGCGAACGTCGTGCGTTCTGAAGACCGCCTGAATCAAGTACCGAGCGGCCGCGACTTGATCGCCGGGTGCAAACCGGCAACATAGGACCATGCCGCTCCGTTTCACGCTCAGACAGCTCGAATATTTCGTCGCCGTTGGCGAAGCCGGCTCGATCGCCAAGGCGGCCGAGCAGGTGAACGTCTCGCCGCCGTCGATCTCGGCCTCGATCGCGCAACTCGAGGCCGAATTCGGCGTTCAGCTCTTCGTGCGCAAGCACTCGCATGCGCTGGCGCTGACGGCGGGAGGGCGCCTCTTCCTCAAGGAAGCCGCGCGCCTGCTCAACGATGCCGATGCGCTGCACGACATTGCCGGCGATATCGCCGAAAAGGTGCGCGGGCCGCTGGCCGTCGGCTGCCTGCTCACTTTCGCGCAGATCGTGCTGCCGGCGCTGCGCAAAAAGTTCGAGGACGCCTATCCGGATGTGCGCGTCCGGCAATTCGAGCGCAACCAGGGGCAATTGTTCGAGATGCTGCAGCGTGGCGAAATCGACGCCGCGCTCACCTACGATCTGGAACTGTCGCAGGACATGACGTTCGAGCCGCTGATGCAACTGCCGGCCTATGTGATGCTGCCGGCCGCGCATCGCCTGGCGGGGAGGGCGGGCATCACGCCCGAGGAACTGGTCGACGAGCCGATGGTGCTGCTCGATCTGCCCTACAGCCGAGAATACTTCCTCTCGGCGTTCCAAGGCCTGCGGCCCAGGATCGCCGAGCGCACCGGCGACATCGCCGTGATGCGCTCGATGGTGGCCAACGGCTTCGGCTACGGCATCGCCAATATGCGGCCGCTCAACGCCATGTCGCCGGACGGCAAGCTGCTGGTCTTCGTTCCCCTGCTGGGCGACATCAGGCCGCTGACCATGGGCATTGCGCTGCCCAACGCCGAGCACCGCACGCTGACGGTGCAAGCCTTCATCGACCATTGCCGCCGCTTCGTCGTCGAACAAGGCGTCTTCGGGACGGAGCGCATCGTCAAGTGAGGTTACGGCCAGCCGTCGGTGAGCCGCGACAGCAGTCGCTCCAGCATCTCGTCGCAGCGCCGCAATTGCTCGACGCTGACATATTCGTCCGGCTTGTGTCCTTGCGCCATCGAGCCCGGACCGCAGACGACGGAAGGCGTGCCGAGATCGCGGCTGAACAATCCGCCTTCCGTGCCGAAGGCGACCTTCATGGTGTCGTTGGCGCCGGTCAGCGATTTTACGAACGCGACCGCTTCCGAAGCTGCCGGCGTGTCGAGGCCCGGATAGGTGTTGGTGATCTCGATGTCGATTGCCGCTTCGGGGGCGATCGAAGCGGCATCCGCGGCAATGCGTGCGGCCGCACTGCGCAGCCTGTCGAGGATGCCCGTGGCATCGTCGGCGGCGACGTTGCGAATCTCAAAATCGACCACGCAGAGGTTGGGGACGATGTTGAGCGCCACGCCGGCATTGATCTTGCCGACATGCACCGTCGTGTAGGGAATGTCGTAGTCGCCGTCGCGCGCGCCGTCGCGGGCAAGCCGGTCCTGTTCCTCGCGCAAGGCGCGCACGAAATCGCAGCCGAGATGGATGGCGTTGAGCGCCAGCGGAGCAAGAGCCGAATGGCCTTCGCGTCCCCTGCAGACGGCGCGCGCCGCGAGCTTGCCCTTGTGCCCCGTGGCCACCTGCATGTTGGTCGGCTCGCCGATAATACAGAGCAGCGGGCGTTGCGGTGCGGCGCTCAGCATGTCGATCAGGTCGCGCACGCCGAGGCAGCCGACCTCCTCGTCATAGGAGAGCGCCAGATGCAAGGGCGTGCGCAGCGGCATCTTCGCTGCCTTGAGGCAGGCCGCGAGCGCTGAGGCGACGAAGCCCTTCATGTCCGCGGCGCCGCGCCCGTAGAGCCTGCCGTCGCGTTCGGTCATGGAGAATGGCGGCAGCGTCCAGTTCTGGCCGTCGACAGGAACGACGTCGGTATGGCCAGACAGCATGATGCCGGGCCTGTCGGACGGGCCGATGGTGGCAAAGAGGTTGGCTTTGTGGCCGTCGGCGCTGTGGATGAGCTGGCTGGCTATGCCGCTCGTTTCGAGCAAGTCAGCCACATAACTGACGAGGTCGAGGTTCGACTCGCGGCTCACTGTCGGGAAGGCTATCAGCCGTTCGAGGATATCGATGCTGCCCATGTGCCTTGTCCCGTTGCCGCAACCGGCTGTCTACATCGGGCGATGACCGCCCTGAAGTCGCATTTGGCTCAGCTTCGATTCATTGCAGCCTAATCCCGGCGACGCGAGATTAGGCATGTCCTAACCCGCGCAGAAGAATTCCGTAGTTTTCCCGCGCCGGCGCCAACTTATGAGTAGTCTCCGGAGCATCGGCAGCGCCAGCCGACGAGAAGGGAAGTACCATGCGCGACCCACGCTACGACATTCTGTTCGAGCCGATGAAGATCGGTCCGGTGACCGCCAAGAACCGCTTCTACCAGGTTCCGCACTGCAATGGCGGCGGCTATCGCGATCCGTCGGCCGCGGCCGAGATGCGCCGCATGAAGTCCGAAGGCGGATGGGGCGTCATCTTCACCGAACAGACGGAGATGCACCACACCTCGGAGATCACGCCCTTCATCGAGCTCCGCCTGTGGGACGACGCCGACATTCCGGCTTTGGCCAAGATGGCGAAAGCCATGCACGAATATGGCGCGCTGGCCGGCATCCAGCTCGCCTATTCCGGCATCAATGGCCCCAACCTCTACACCAAGGAGGTTCCGCGCGGGCCGTCGGCTTTGCCGATCCGCACCTTCACCAACGATCCGGTGCAGGCGCGCGCCATGGACAAGCAGGATATACGCGACCTGCGCCGCTGGCACCGCAACGCTTTCAAGCGCGCCAGGCAGGCGGGTTTCGACCTTGTGTGCCTCTACGGCGCGCATGGTTTCGGCATCATCCAGCATTTCCTGTCCACCGCCACCAACCAGCGCAGCGACGAATATGGCGGCTCGCTGGAGAACCGTTCGCGGCTGATGCGCGAGCTGATCGAGGAAGGGCGGGACGCGATCGGCGATACCTGCGGCCTGACGCTCAGGCTGTCGCTGGACGAGATGATCGGCGAGCTTGGCTTCGCCAATTCCGAAGTCCGCGACATGATCGAGATGCATGCCGAGCTGCCTGATCTCTGGGACCTCGCCCACGGCGCCTGGGAGGATTGCTCGGGACCCTCGCGCTTCAAGGAAGAGGCAGCGCAGGAGAGCCTCGTCTCCGGCATCAAGAAACTGACCTCGAAGCCGGTCGTCGGCGTCGGCCGCTTCACCTCGCCGGATGTGATGGTGAGGATGATCAAGTCCGGCACGCTCGACTTCATCGGCTGCGCCCGCCCGTCGATCGCCGATCCCTTCCTGCCGAAGAAGGTCGAGGAGGGCCGCATCGAGGACATACGCGAATGCATCGGCTGCAACATCTGCATCACCGGAGACATGACCATGTCCATCTCGCGCTGCACGCAGAATCCGACCTTCATGGAGGAATGGCGCAAGGGCTGGCATCCGGAGCGCATGCAGGCCAAGGGTGACAGCGACAGCGTGCTGATCGTCGGCGCTGGGCCCGCCGGGCTGGAGGCCGCCCGCGCGCTCGGCCTGCGCGGCTATCAGGTGGCCTTGGCGGAAGCGGGCACCGAACTCGGCGGGCGCGTGGCGCGCGAGTGCCTGCTGCCGGGCCTGTCCGCCTGGGGCAGGGTGCGCGACTATCGCCAATACCAGATCAGCCAGATGCCCAATGTCGACATCTATTTTCAGAGCCGGCTGTCGGCGGACGACCTCCTGTCCTTCGGCTTCCAGAATGTCGCCATCGCCACCGGGTCGACCTGGCGGCGCGACGGCGTGGCACGCGCGCATGTCGTGCCGATGCCGATCGACGCCGCCATGCCGGTCTACACGCCGGACGATCTGATGGACGGCAAGGTGCCGGCCGGCAATGTCGTGCTGTTCGACGACGACCACTATTATATGGGCGGAGTTCTTGCCGAACTGATGGCGCGGCGGGGCGCCAAGGTGACCCTGGTGACGCCATCGGCCTATGTGTCGGACTGGACCCGCAACACGCTGGAGCAGGGCGCCATCCACCGCCGCCTGGCGGAGCTGGGTGTCGATATCGTCCTCAACCGGACCGTCACGAGCATCGTGTCGGGCGGCGTCATCACGGCCTGCGTCTATACCGGAGCGCGGCAGGAGCTGGCGGCCGATGCCGTCGTTCTGGTCACGTCGCGCAATCAGGACGACACCGTCTGGCGCGAACTGAAAGCCCGGGAAAACGAATGGGCCGACAACGGCATACGTTCGATCAAGGTCATCGGCGATGCCGAGGCGCCGGGGCCGATCGCCTGGGCTACCTATGCCGGCCACCGCTTCGCCCGGGAACTGGACGAGGCCGATATCGGCGATGCCTTGCCCTTCCGGCGTGAGGTGACGGCGCTGGCGGAGAATTAACGCCGGCTCAGCTCAATCACACGTCGTCGCGGCCTTGAGCGCTTCGGCACGAGAGGGCGCGGGCAAGGCGCCTATACGTCGAACAGAGGCGTAGAATCTCGGATAGTTGCCGGAGCACAAGTCGAACAGGCGAAGGAAGGCCGGGACCTGTTCGCCGTAGACGGCAGTGGCGGCGAACTTCGCGTTGTTGATCGGGCTGTCGAACCAGGCGTCATATCCGCGGTATCCAGCCCAGCGCTTGTCGCGCATCTGCCGGTAGCGCATCCGCAGCCTGTCGATCGCGGCTGCCTTGGCGGCCGCCATCTGCTCCGGGCCGCGGGGACTTCCATAGACCTGTTTGAGCTCGTCCCGGGT
>NZ_RZRY01000223.1:0-8962 GCF_003998035.1 Mesorhizobium sp. M2A.F.Ca.ET.039.01.1.1
CGCGAGAGCCAGTCGAATAGGGTGCGGTGGTTGGGCACCGCCTTGCCCCAGGCCTGGAAGGTGAGCTTGGGCAGGAGGCGCGATGGCACGTCGGAGCCCAGCCGCATGCGTTCCCAGCCGAGGATGAGCAGTGCCAATTGGCCAAGAAGCCCTTGCGAGAAATTGCCGTTCCAGATCGCGGCAGCATGCACGCGTTCGGAATGACGCAGCACGAAGTTGAGGGCTATCGAGGCGCCCAACGAATGCCCGAAAACGATCACCGGCAGTCCCGGATGCTCTTTCGCGATCAGGTCGTGAACGGCGTCAACATCGGTGATCACCTTGGCGATGCCGTTGCTGTCCGCGAACTTGCCGAGCTGCGCGTCGGGCGCCTTCGTCGCGCCATGGCCGCGATGGTCATGGGCGTAGACGTGGAATCCGTGCGGCGCGAGGTAATCGGCAAAGCGGGCGTAGCGCGCAGCATGCTCGGCCAGACCATGGTTGATCTGCACCACGGCGCGTGGCTTCGCCTCAGCGTGTTTCACATAGAGGTTGAGCTCGGCCCCGGTCGGTGAGGCCAGCCTGGTTTGCTTGTCGAATGGCATGTCTCGCTCCCTTGGTGACTGTTGGGCAAGGGCGCCACGTACGTCAAGTGGACGGGCGCGCTTGCGAACACGCCGATGGAGCGCTCAGCTGGGGATTGTTTTTTCGCACGGTGAAAAAAGATCGCAATTCTGACACGTCGGCTGTTCTAGTGTGACGAATCCAATACGGATCAATGATCGCCGGAGAGCGGGAATGCGGGTTTGGGCATTGTGGGGTTCAATGGTGCTGGCTCTGGTCGGCGCCGGCGCGGCGCATGCCGACGTGAAGATGAGCGGAACTTTCGTGGCCGACAGCGCCTGTCCGGCGACGCAGGCGATCAAGAACGGTAAGAACCCCGGCAACATCTCGACCGAAGCAGGCAAGTCCTACGATCTTCTTGCCGGCAACAAGGACGAGCCGACCCATTATCTCATCCAGGTGCCGGGCGCCGACCCCGAGCGGCGCTGGGTGAAGATCAGCTGCGGCCATGTCAGCGGCGGCAGCGCGGCGACCACCTCGGCGCCGTCCGGCCAGACCAAGCCGTCGGCCTCCGGAAAACCCGAATATGTCTTTGCGCTGAGCTGGGAGCCGGCCTTCTGCGAGACCAAGGCAAGCAAGCCCGAATGCAAGGCGCAGAATCCCACCGAGTTCGATGCCTCGCATTTCACGCTGCATGGATTGTGGCCGCAGCCGAACGGCAATTTCTATTGCCAGGTGCCGGCGGCCGACAAAGCCAATGACAATCCGGCGCATTGGGGAGATTTGCCGCCGGTAAAGCTCGACGCGAACACGCGCGCCGAGCTCGACCAAGTGATGCCAGGCACCGCCTCCAAGCTGGAGCGGCATGAATGGATCAAGCACGGCACTTGCTACGGCAAGAGCCAGCAGGAGTATTTCTCCGATGCGCTCAATCTGATGCGGGCGGTGAACGCTTCCCAGGTGCGCGATTTCTTCACCAAGAACATCGGCAAGCAATTGACCTCCGACCAGATCCGCGGCGCCTTCAACGCGGCCTTCGGCGCCGGCGCCGGGGACCGCGTGCGCGTCTCCTGTCTGGTCGACCCGTCGAGCGGCCGGCGTCTGATCGGCGAGATCACGCTCGGCCTGTCAGGCCCGATCGGGCCCGACAGCAAGCTCGCCGACCTCCTCATGGCGTCCGCGCCGACAGCCAAGGCCGGCTGTCCGAAGGGGACGGTCGACGCGATCGGTTTCCAGTAGGCGGGATTGATTGAGCAGGCCGTTCTTGGTCAGGCCGATCTGGGCGTCGCCTGGATGATGATCGGCTCGCTGCCTGGCTCCCCGACCACGCGGTCGCGGCCGCTGAATTTGGCCTTGTAGAGACGCTGATCGGCCAGCGCGAAAATGTCGGCAAGGGAGCGCGTCGTCTCGCTGACGGTGGAGACGCCGGCGCTCACCGTGATGTTGAAGCGGGCAGTATGCCCCGAGGTCTTGGTGGCGTTCCTGATGGTCTCCCCGAGCAGCCTGGCGGGCGCGTGCGACTGTTGCGTCAGTATGGCGAATTCCTCGCCGCCGATCCGGAACACCTGATCGTTGCCGCCGATCGTCTCGGCCAGCAGCGCGGCCATCGATTTCAACACCTTGTCGCCCTCGGCGTGGCCGAAGCGGTCATTGATCGACTTGAAATGGTCGACGTCGACGATGAGAAGGCTAAGCGGCTTGCCCATCCTGATGGCGGCCGTGACCGCGGATTCGCCGTCGGCATCGAAGCTGCCGCGATGCAGCAGGCCGGTAAGACCGTCGCGGCCGACATATTTGACCAGGGCCTCATAGCGTTCGCGTTAGGTGAGGGTGTCGAAGATGTCGGAGAGGCCGCGCGGTACGGCGACATCATTGTCCTCGATCCATTTGAGATAGGCTATGAGCATGCCGCTATAGGCAAGCGCGGCGCCCATCTTGGCGAGCCAGCCCCCCAAGAAGACCTCGATCGGCGCGCCGGCGACGAAATGCAGCGCGGTGAAGAAGCCGGCCTGATCGAAGGTGAGCACGCAGGCGACCGATGCTAGGATGCGCATGAACGGCCTGGCGCGCAGATAGGCGCCGAGCTTCTCGTAGAGCAGGATGATCAGGATGGCGTCGATGAAGAGCAGCGAGGTGCCCCAGACCATCAGCCAGCCCATCTCGTCGATGAAGGCGATGTCGGGCATCCTGCCGTCGGGAAGCGGCGAAACGGCGTGCAGCCGCAGGATCAGCACCAGGCCGATCATCAGGGCGTTGCCGAGCAAAAGACCGTAGATCGGTTGGCGCACGGTCGCCGCATCCTCCTTCATGTAGAGCAGAAGGATCATCACCAGCTTGCCGGAGAACAGCACGGCGGAGCCCGGCGATACCAGCCCGAACGGCAGCGCGACATAAAAGACGCTGGCGAGGTAGGTTTCGAGGAAGTGCATGACGCCGAGCGCGCAGATGAACACGCCAAGCCCGATGCGTCGCCGGAAGCGGAAAAGCGTGACCATGGCGCCGAAATACAGAACCGCTTCGGCAAGGAGCAGGGCACCGTTCAGCACGTCGTCGATCCGATCTTTCCCCGAAACCGCGGCATGGCCGCCAATTTGCCAACCTATTAGCGTTTTGAAGGCGAATGGTTAACCGCTGATTTCAGGCCATGGCCGGCGGCGGTGAAAAGCTATGGACGGAGTGGGACCGCAAAACCGGCGAATGCGCGCCGTTTGACGGCCTGCGCGCCGAAAGCGATTGCCGTGCAGCGCTTCATCGCCTACATAGCGCGCAACCCCCATTCACTTTGACACTTCAGTTTCCAGGGAAAGCGCGCGTGGCTCGCCAGTTCATCTATCACATGTCAGGCCTGTCGAAGGCCTATGGCACCAAGAAGGTGCTCGATAATGTTCACCTGTCCTTCTATCCGGACGCCAAGATCGGCATCCTCGGCCCCAACGGTTCGGGCAAGTCGACGATTCTGCGCATCATGGCCGGGCTCGACAAGGAATTCCAGGGCGAGGCGTGGCTGGCAGAAGGCGCGACCGTCGGTTACCTGGCGCAGGAGCCGCAGCTCGACAACACCAAGACCGTGCGTGAAAACGTCATGGACGGCGTCGCCAGGAAGACCGCCATCATCGAGCGCTACAACGAGCTGATGATGAACTATTCCGACGAGACGGCCGACGAGTCGGCCAAGCTCCAGGACGAGATGGACCGCCTCAATCTGTGGGATCTCGAACAGCAGGTCGAGATGGCGATGGACGCGCTGCAGTGTCCGCCGCCGGAGGCCGACGTGACCAACCTGTCGGGCGGTGAGCGTCGCCGCGTGGCGCTTTGCCGCCTGCTGCTCGAACAGCCCGACCTCTTGCTGCTCGACGAACCGACCAACCATCTCGACGCCGAGACCACGCAGTGGCTGGAAAAGCATCTGCGCGACTATCCGGGCTCGGTGCTGATCATCACCCACGACCGCTACTTCCTCGACAACGTCACCGGCTGGATCCTCGAGCTCGATCGCGGCCGCGGCATTCCTTACGAGGGTAACTACACCAAATATCTCGACGCCAAGGCCAAGCGCCTGATCCAGGAAGGGCGCGAGGACGACGCCCGTCAGAAGTCGATCTGGCGCGAACGCGAGTGGATCCAGTCCTCGCCCAAGGCGCGCCAGACCAAGTCGAAGGCGCGCATCAAGGCCTATGAGGAATTGGTCGAGCAGTCGCAGAACCGCAAGCCGACCGACACGCAGATCGTCATCCCGACGAGCGAGCGCCTCGGCAATGTCGTCATCGAGGTCGAAGGCCTCAACAAGGGCTTTGGCGACGAGCTGCTGATCGAGAACCTGTCGTTCAAGCTGCCGCCGGGCGGCATCGTCGGCGTGATCGGCCCGAACGGCGCCGGCAAGACGACGCTGTTCAAGATGATCACCGGTCAGGAGACGCCGGATGCTGGCTCGATCCGCAAGGGCGAGACCGTCAAGCTCGGCTATGTCGACCAGAGCCGCGACGCGCTCGACCCGAACAAGACGGTGTGGGAAGAGATCTCCGGCGGCGCCGAGGTCATCAAGCTCGGCAAGCACGAGGTCAACAGCCGCGCCTATTGCTCGTCCTTCAACTTCCGCGGCGGCGACCAGCAGCAGAAGGTCGGCAACCTTTCGGGCGGCCAGCGCAACCGCGTCCATCTGGCCAAGATGCTGAAGGGCGGCGGCAATGTGCTGCTGCTCGACGAACCGACCAACGACCTCGACACCGAAACGCTGGCCGCGCTGGAAGATGCGCTCGAAGCCTATGCCGGCTGCGCGGTCATCATCAGCCACGACCGCATGTTCCTCGACCGCATGGCCACGCACATGCTCGCCTTCGAGGGCGACGCGCACGTCGAATGGTTCGAAGGCAATTTCGAGGAGTATGAGAAGGACAAGCTGCGCCGCCTCGGTGCGGAAGCGGCGGCGCCACACCGCATGACGCACAAGCGGCTGACAAGGTAGCATCGGTCCGAAGGGGCGGCGAACAGAGCGAGGGTCTCAAATGGCTGACTGGTCCGCCGCCCAATATCTGAAGTTCGAGGATGAGCGCACGCGGCCCGCGCGCGATCTCGTGGCGCAGGTGCCGGTCGATTTTCCGCGCCGCGTCGTCGACATCGGCTGCGGTCCGGGCAACTCGACCGAACTTCTGGTCGAGCGCTGGCCGGACGCTCGGGTCAGCGGTTTTGACACCTCGCCCGATATGCTCGAAAAGGCGAGGGCGCGGCTGCCCAATGTCAATTTCGAGCTGGCGGACGCCGCCAAATGGCAGCCCGAGCATCCCGTCGACGTGATCTTCGCCAATGCCGTCTTCCAGTGGCTGCCGGAGCACCCGGCGGTGTTCCAGCGGCTGATTGGACTTCTGGCGCCGGGCGGCGCCCTGGCCGTGCAGATGCCGGACAATCTCGGCGAGCCCTCGCACCAGCTGATGCGCGAGACCGCGGCGGAAGTGCCGTTTGCGGCCAGGCTCAAGGGCGCCGCGCGCGGACCTCTGCCGCCGGTGTCCTTCTACTACGATCTGTTGTCGCCGCTCGCCGACCGGCTCGACATCTGGCACACGATCTACAACCATCCGCTGGCCGACGCCGAAGCGATCGTCGAATGGGTCAAGTCGACGGGGCTGAAGCCCTTCCTCGATCCGCTCGATCCGGATCAGAAGAAAGTGTTCCTCGACAGCTATACCGCCAAGATCGCCAAGGCCTATCCGAAAACCGCGAACGGCAAGGTGCTGTTGCGCTTCCCGCGTATCTTCATCGTCGCCAAACGCGCTTGAGCATCCACCACCTGAATGCCAGCGATGGTTGTCGAATTAAGCTGGAATAAACCGGGCAAATGCGACAAGTGTAGCGCCTCGCCTCGGCACCACTTGCCTCCCCTCGGACGGATTGGACATGCATCGCGTCATCATCAGCGGCATCGGCGCCGAAATCCCTGAACCCGTCATAACCAATGAGGAGCTGGTCGCAAGCTTCAACAGTTGGGTCGACACCGAGAATGCGCGGCGCGCCGACACCGGCGAGCCGCTTTTACAGAAATCGGACAGCGATTTCATCGTGCATGCCTCGGGGGTCAAGAGCCGTCATGTTATCGAGCGCGAGGGAATCCTCGATCCGACTCGCATGTCGCCGCGCATTCCGGCGCGGCCGGACGACGCGCTGTCATTGGAGGCGGAGTTCGGCATCGCCTCGGCCAGGAAGGCGCTTGCCCATGCAGGCGTCGATGGGTCAGACATCGACCTGGTGATCTGCTCGGCCTCGCACCATCAGCGGCCCTATCCGGCCATCGCCATCGAGATGCAGGAGGCGCTGGGCACTAAGGGGGCCGGCTTCGACATGGGGCTGGGCTGCTCTTCGGCGGCAGCCGCGCTGCATGTCGCCGTCAACCTGGTGAGGGCAGGGGCGCACAAACGTGTCCTGGTGTCGACGCCGGAAATCATCACCGGCCATCTCAACTTCCGCGATCGGCAGACGCATTTCATCTTCGGCGACGCCTCGGTCGCCATGGTCGTCGAGGGACTGGCGCAAGGCGAGAAGCGGCCGGGGCGTTTCGAGGTGCTCGACACACGCACCTGGACGCAGATGTCGAACAACATCCGCACCAATCTCGGCTATTACACGCGCACTGCCCAGGAGGATCCCTACATGATCAACCTGGAAGGCAATCTCATCAAGCAAGTCGGCAACAAGGTGTTCAAGGAAGTCACGGTTGCCGGGCAGAAGTTCATCGTCGAATTCCTGGCCGAGCACGGGCTGACACCGGGGGGCATCCGCCGCTTCTGGCTGCACCAGGCCAATGCGCGCATGAATGCGATGATCCTGAAATTGTCCTTCGGCCATGACGTCGACCATGACCGCGCGCCCATGGTGCTGGAGCGGCTCGGCAACACCGCCGGCGCCGGCGCAATCGTGGCGCTGTCCGAGAACCATGCCGACATGAAGGCTGGCGATTTCGGCCTGATCTGCGCCTTCGGCGCCGGCTATTCGATTGGGGGCGCGCTGCTCAGAATGCTGTAAAGCCATCCCGCCGCGTTACGCCGGCGCGAACGGCACCAGCATCGGCACGCGCCTGGCGTAGTCGTCATAGGCCGGGCCGAGTTCGCCGCGCAGGAAGCTTTCTTCCAGCCTCGCCTTGACAACGACGCCGACAAGCAACAGCGCCGCGCCCGCGATACCCCATATCGTGCCTTTGACGGCCGCCGTGGCGAGGATCGACAGCAGCAGGCCGGTGTAGATCGGGTGGCGGACGAGGCCATAGGGGCCGGTATCGACCACGCGATGATCGGCCTTGGCGGTGACGTTGGCCGACCACAGCCGGCCGAGATGAAGGCGCGCCCACCAGGCGAAGGCGATGCCGATAGCGATCAGCGCAACGCAGATCCAAGCCTCGGTGAGCGTCGGCGTCCAGAGCCGCAGCCTGCCGACATAGCCATGCGCCGGCACGAACATCAGCACGGCGCCGGCCAGCCAAAGGACACGATAGCGCGCCTCCGACTTGAGATCGGCGCGCTTTTGCGCGGGATCTGCCCAGGCAGCGGCAAGGACCCAGGATACCACCCAGAACAGCCAGAGTGCCGCGATTGCGTGTCCAACCTGCATGATCGAGCCTCCTCCCGATTGCGCCATCATTTATGGGGGCGTCGCGGCGGCAATGCGACGTGTGGTGCGGCGGTGGCAGCGTTTTTTGGTAATAACGTCGTGATCGCCATCAAGCGGCGTGATCGGATCATCAGCGCTTTCGACTGGACCGCATTCTTCGGCACCTTTAGACCAGCGGCATGCAGGAAACGAACCTGGAACTTTTTCCCATGGCAGAACCGATGGTTGACATCGTGCCGGGCCGCAAGCTCGCTGCCAAAGCAGCGGCGCTCTATGCAGCTCCGCACGATCATTTCGAGACGAGGGCGGTCGAGGAACTGCGGCTTGGCTTCGACGGTATCGCAGGCGACTTCCATGCCGGGGCAACGCGGCGTTCGGGCGGGCGCGAGCCCTGGTATCCGCGCGGCACCGAGATGCGCAACGAGCGGCAATTGTCGCTGGCCGCCGCCGATGAACTTGCCATTGTCGCGCGGCGCATGGGCCTCGCGGAGATCAAGTCGGAGTGGATCGGCGCCAATCTCGTGGTCGAAGGCGTGCCGCATCTGTCAATGCTGCCGGCCGGTTCGCTGATGTTCTTCAAGGGTGGCGTGACGCTCAAGGTCGATGGCCAGAACAAGCCGTGCCGCTTTGCCGGACAGTCGATCGCCGAGCATGTCGGCGCCGCGGATACCGATGCCACCGCGCTGCTCTTTCCCAAGGAGGCGAAACGGCTGCGCGGCCTCGTCGCCTGGGTCGAGAAGCCGGGCGTCATCAGGGCCGGCGAGGAGATCTCGGTGCGGGTGCCCGAGCAGTGGATCTACCGCTGAGGCATGCTGATATTCAGGTGAGGCCGGCCTGCGAACGGCGGTTTCCTGTGCTTCCGGTGCTCACGTACCCAAAAGTACGCTCCGCTCCGGTTCTCGGAACCCACCGTTCTCAACTCGCCCTGACCTGAATCTCAGCATACCTCGGCCGGTTTAGGCCCGGCCGAAAGAGTTTTAGCCTTTCCGGTTCTTGTTGGCGCCTTGCGCCATCACCGAGACATGGTCCCATTTTTCCCACATGGCGATGCGGTTGGCGTATTCCTGCCGGATCATCGGCAGGCCGCCATCGCCGAAGAAGACCCTGAGCGGCGGCTCGGCGGCATCGACGATCGCCAGCATTGCCGGGCCGGTCGCTTGCGGATCGCCGGCGACGGAACGGCTGCGGCGCTCGGCCATCGCCGCGCGGACCGGCTGATAGATGTCCATCGGCTTGGAAACCTTGGCCGACGGTCCGGCCCAGTCCGTGGAGAAGCCGCCCGGCTCGACCAGGGTCACGTGGATACCGAACTGGGCGACCTCCTGGC
>NZ_RZRY01000224.1:0-8931 GCF_003998035.1 Mesorhizobium sp. M2A.F.Ca.ET.039.01.1.1
GACCAGGCTGGAGGTCGATGCGCTCGGCCTCGACGCGCTCGACCGCCGCTATCTGTCGATGATCGCGCGCAATTTCGGCGGCGGGCCGGTCGGCATCGAGACGATCGCGGCCGGGCTTTCGGAGCCGCGCGACGCTATCGAGGACATCATCGAGCCCTATCTCATCCAGCAGGGTTTCATCCAGCGCACGCCGCGCGGGCGCGTGCTGACCGCCAATGCCTGGCGGCATCTGGGGCTCGACCCGCCAAAGGATATCGCGCAGCAGCAGATCAGCCTGTTCCAGGAAGAGTAACGCAGATTTGTTCGCCGCTCGGCCAAGCAAGGGGCCGATCTGCGCAGAATCTGCGCGCCTTGGCCCAGCTCAGGGCGCAATTACCGCCTTTAAGGCAGCTTCCTGGTAGAAACCCAAGGGGCTTGGGCCGTTCCATGATCACCAGACGCGGTTTCCTGCGCCTTGTCGGCGGCTCGGCCTTCGCCATGGTGTCGCTCGGCGCCTATGCGGTCGGCATCGAGCCGATGCTGCTGACGCGTGTGAAGCGCTACGCGCTGACGCCGCCGCACTGGCCGGCCGGACTCAAGCTGCGCGTCGTGGCGCTGGCCGACATCCACGCCTGCCGGCCCTGGATGACGCCGGAGCGGATCGCGGCGCTTGCAGAGCAGGCCAATGCGCTGCAGCCGGATGTCATCGTCATGCTTGGCGATTATCCTGCGGGAACCCGCATGGTGACCGGCTGGGTGAACGCATCCGAATGGGCGCCGGCGCTCTCCGGGCTGAAGGCGCCGCTCGGCGTGTTCTCGATCCTCGGCAATCACGACTGGTGGGAGGATCGCTCGGCACAGGCGGCTGGGGCAGGGCCGACAATTTCCCGCAAGGCGCTCGAGGCTGTCGGCATTCCGGTGCTGGAGAACGACGTCGTGCGGCTGGAAAAGGACGGCAAAGGCTTTTGGATTGCCGGGCTGGCCGACCAGATTGCGCTGCTGCCGGACAGGGCCAAGGGCCGCAGGGGGCTCACCGGCCTCGACGATCTTCCCGGCACGTTGGCCAAGGTCGGCGACAGGGATCCCATCATCCTGCTCGCGCATGAGCCGGACATCTTTCCAAAGGTGCCCTGGCGGGTTTCGCTGACGCTGTCCGGTCACACCCATGGCGGACAGGTGCGGCTGTTCGGCTATTCGCCGGTCGTGCCTTCCGCCTATGGCAACCGCTATGCCTATGGCCATGTCGTCGAGAACGACCGCAACCTGATCGTCTCGGGCGGTCTCGGCTTCAGCATTGCGCCGGTCCGTTTCGGTGTGCGGCCGGAGATACTCCAAATCGATCTTGGCTAAGGCGTACCGATATTCAGGTGAGGCCGGCCTGCGAATGCCGGTTTCCTGCGCTTCCGGTGCTCACGTACTTTAAGTACGCTCCGCTCCGGTTCTCGGAACCCGCCATTCTCGACTCGGCCTGACCTGAATCTCGGTACGCCTTGGTTTGCTGCCTTACCGCAGCGACCTGATCACATCCATCACATTGGGTTCCGCCTTCTCGCCGTCGAACGCATCGACGACGCCGAAGGCGCCGCCATAGCTCCACACCGACCAGGAAAAACCATACGCCTCGGCGCGGGCGATCATGTAGCCCACATAGGCGGCGCGGTACGCTGCCGGCATGACGAAGCCGTTGCCGTATTCCTTGCGGATCATGCCGAATTCGCCAAGCGTGATATCCTGAGGCTTGATGCCGTTGGCCTTCGCCCAGGCGTCGACCGTCCTGAACGGCGCATCCATGACGGCGGCCAGCTTTTCGGGACTGTCCATCGCTGCCACCTGTTCGTCGAGATAGGCGAGCATGCCGCTCTGCCGCGCCCAGGGCGCCTCGGCCTTGATCCGATCGCGGATCGTGTCCAGCGTCACGTCCAATTGCGGCTTGGGAACGGCTGTGAGCGGATAGGGCAGGCCGGTGACGTATTGGATGAAATCGCCGGCCCAGGTCGCTCCCTGGTGTGTCAGAAGGAACGGGTCGTAGGAATGGAAGGTCCAGATGATGTTGTCGTCGGGGATCGTCCCGGGGTCGATCCTGGCCAGGGACTCCGCGTTTGAAAAGCAGCCGCCGGTCAGGATCAGCGTGAGCCTGGTGGCGGAAGCTCGCGCGGCCGCGAACAGCTTTTTCTGGCGGTCGGGCCAAAGGTTGGTGCCGTTCGCGTCGCAATCGACGATCGGCTCGTTCATCAGCTCCAGCGCGACCTGCTTCGGATCTTCCCGGGCCAGCGTCTTTGCCATGTTGCGCACGACCTCGGCATAGGCGTCGAACGTCGCCGGACCGTCCATCACCTGCCCCATGCCGATCTTGCGGTCGCCGCCCGCGGGGATCAGATGCAGGTCGACGATCACCTTCAGGCCGGCGCGGTTGATCATGCGCGCCGAGTCGAGCACGCTGGCATAGAGGTCGTCGCGAAGCGCTTCGGTCCGGTCCGAGAGAAAGGGCGAGGGATCGACCGGCATGCGCAGGAAATCGAGACCGGCATCCTTGAGCGCCTTGAGGTCGTCCTGCTTGAGGAATTTGCGCCACTCCGGATAAGGCAGGATCGCCCGGCGATCGCTCCATTTGTCCTCGGTGGGCCAGGTGACCCATCGGTCGAGATTGAGGCCGCGTTTCATCGAGAACGTCGCTGCCCCGGCCGGCAGCGCCAGCGCGCCGAGCGCAAGCAGCGCCGCCATCAAGCTCTTGATCATCGTGCCCAACAGTGCCATCCCGTTCCCGCGCGAGAGACACCTGCCCTTCTGGGCCGAAAAAGGAAAGCGCGATGGACGATCATGGTGAATCGGCGGCGCTCAGCGCCGGGCTTTCCGGCGCGCTGACGGATTTCGGCCACCGGCTGATGGCGAGGGTCTATTATGCCGACACCGATTTCTCCGGCGTCGTCTACCATGCGCGCTATCTCGAGTTCCTCGAGCGCGGCCGCTCCGACTATCTGCGGCTGACCGGCGTCCACCACACCGAGCTGCTGGACGGCAAGCATGGCGAGCGCATCGTCTGGGTGGTGCGGCGCATGGAAATCGACTTCCGCTCGCCGGCCCGCATGGACGACATCCTGACCATCGACACGCGCACCGACGACATCTCCGGCGCCCGCATCTTCATGGGCCAGCAACTGAAGCGCGGCGGCGAGGTGCTGGTCGAGGCGAAAGTCGAGGCGGCGATCGTCGGCGAAAGCGGGCGCCCGAAACGGTTTCCAAGGGAGTGGATTGCCGCCTTCATGCCTCGGGTACGCTGATATTCAGGTGATGCCGGCCTGCGAATGATGGCTTCCTGCGCTTCCGGTGCTCACGTAGTTTCTAACTGCCGCACGTCCTTATCGGAAAACCGGAGACCACTTTTCCGGGACATGCCGAAGTACGCTCCGCTCCGGTTCTCGGAAGCCATCGTTCTCGGCTCGGCCTGACCTAAATCTCAGCATACCCTTGCGGCGGCGCTTGTTGATTGGTCGCCTGCCAAGCGCGGCAATGCGCCGCGCCTGACATCCTAACCCATCCTTAACCATAACGGTTCATGAAGGAATTGGTGAAGATTGGCGCAATTCGTGCGCCTTCCTTTCACCAATATTTGCCTCGAAAAGGCCGCGAAACGGTGCATTCGGGGCGTGTCCCGCAAGCTTCACGCTTCGCGCGATCGGACCAAAGGGATGCCCATGGGCCAGCCGCCAGCGATGCCCGGAAAATCTTAAGGACTTAAGTGATGGAAAATATCGCACTCGCCGATCCGGCAGCGCATTTGTCGATCTGGGCCCTGTTCATGCAGGCCGGCTGGGTGGTCAAGCTGGTGATGATCGGCCTGCTCTGCGCCTCGATCTGGACCTGGGCGATCATCATCGACAAGCTCGTCGCCTATAGCCGCATGCGCCTCGCCCTCAATCGCTTCGAGCAGGTCTTCTGGTCCGGGCAGTCGCTCGAAGACCTCTACCGCACGCTGGCCGACCGCAAGACCACCGGCATGGGCGCGATCTTCGTCGCCGCCATGCGCGAATGGAAGAAGAGCTTCGAAAAGGGCGCGAAGTCGCCGCTGGCGCTGCAAACCCGCATCGACAAGGCCATGGACCTGGCATTGACGCGCGAGATGGAAAGGCTGGAGGGACGCCTCGGCTTCCTCGCCACCACCGGCTCGGCCGCGCCCTTCATCGGCCTGTTCGGCACCGTCATCGGCATCATGACCTCGTTCCAGGCGATCGCCGCGTCGAAGAATACCAGCCTTTCGGTGGTGGCGCCCGGCATCGCGGAGGCGCTGCTGGCGACCGCGATCGGCCTGCTCGCGGCCATCCCCGCGGTCATCGCCTACAACAAGCTGTCATCGGACGCGAACAAGCTCGCCGTGCGCATGGAAGGGTTCTCGGACGAGTTCTCCGCCATACTCTCGCGCCAAATCGATGAAAAAGTAGCGCAGAAGGCCTGAGGAACGATCATGGGGATGTCTGCTGCTGGCGCAGGTGGCTCGGGGCGAGGCGGACGCGGCCATAGGCGCCGTGGCCGTCACCATGGCCTGATGTCGGAAATCAACGTCACGCCGATGGTCGACGTGATGCTGGTGCTGTTGATCATCTTCATGGTCGCGGCGCCGCTGCTCACCGTCGGAGTTCCGATCGATCTGCCGGACACGCAAGCCAAGGCGATGAATGTCGATACGCAGCCGATCACCGTCTCGATCGACGCCGCCGGCAAGATTTTCCTGCAGGAAACCGAGATCCCCATCGAGGAACTGGTGGCCAAGCTGCAGGCGATCTCGAAGACCGGCTATGACGAGCGCATCTTCATCCGCGGCGACAAGTCGACCGACTACGGCACGGCGATGAAGGTCATGGCCCGCATTTCAGCCGCCGGCTACAAGAATATCGGCTTGGTCTCGCTGCAGGAACAGGATCAGTAGACGCCAGATGCGCACGGGCCTCACCTCATCGGTGATCTTGCATGCGGTGGCGCTGGCCTTCGGGCTGTTCACGCTGTCGTCGCCACCGGCCATGCCGGCCGCCGACGTGGAGTCGGTGGCGGTGGATATCGTGCCGATGGAGGCCATCGCGCAAACGCTGCAAGGCGACAAGAAGGCGGTCATGCATGACAAGCCGGCGCCGGTTCCGA
Organism: Mesorhizobium sp. M2A.F.Ca.ET.039.01.1.1; assembly: GCF_003998035.1. Taxonomy (NCBI): domain Bacteria; kingdom Pseudomonadati; phylum Pseudomonadota; class Alphaproteobacteria; order Hyphomicrobiales; family Phyllobacteriaceae; genus Mesorhizobium; species Mesorhizobium sp. M2A.F.Ca.ET.039.01.1.1. The sequence goes on from NZ_RZRY01000224.1 coordinate 5,110, forward strand.
CGAAGCGGCCGGATGTCGTTCCCAATGCCCAGAAGGTCGGCGAGAACACGTCCGACACCGATAAGCCGGTGACGGACGAAGCCAAGCCGAAGCCGGTCGAGAAGACGGCGGCGCCGCCGCCCGCGCCGACGCCAACCGAGAAGCCTGCGGTCGAGGACGTGCCGAAGCCGCAGGAGAAGCCGAAGCCGACGCCCGCGACGGAAGTCGCGCCGACGCCGACGCCGAAGGAAGAGGTCAAGCCCGAGCCGGTCAAGCAGACGGAGCCCAAGCCGACGCCGGCGAAGGAAGCGACGCCGCCGCCCGACAAGACCGCGGCCATCCAGAAGGAAGAGGTCAAGCCGGACGCAGTGGCCGAGGCGATCTCGCAGGACCAGCCGACGGATGAGGCGAAGCTGCCGGATTCAGCGCCCGCGCCGGAAGCACGGCCGAAGCCGCAGCCGCAGCCGGCCCAGGCCGAGAGTGCCAAGGCGCCGGATCGCAAGGACGCGGAAAAGCCGGTGAAGGAAGCGTCTTCCAAGAAGAAGTCGGACGAGAAGCAGTTCAACGCCGACGAGATAACGGCGCTGCTCGATAAGCAGAAACCATCCGGCGGCGGCGCCAAACGCTCGACACAGCAGGCTTCGCTGGGCGGCGAGAAGGATCAGGGCCAGAAGCTCTCCAAGTCGGAACAAGGGGCGTTGGAGGATCAGCTCGGCGGTTGCTGGACTCTTCCGGTTGGCCTCGAGGGCTCCGAAAACTTCACCGTGGTCATCCGTTTCAACCTGAATGCCTCCGGCAAGCTCGAGGGCCGCCCGACCGTCGAGAAGTCCAGCGGCAACCCCCAGTTCGACGCCAGCGCGGTCCGCGCCGTGCAGAAATGCGATGTCGCAGGTCTGCAGGTTCCCGCCGGAAAGCAGGACATATGGTCTGACGTTCGCGTCAACTTCGATCCAAGAGCGATGCTTGGCCTGTAGCCTGAGCACCCAAAAAATCAGCAAGAGAAGCGAGAAGACATGAAATCCATCCTCAAGCCGCTCCTGATGGTCGCCGCGATGGCGGCAGGCATAAGTTCTGTCACCACCTTGCCCGCTCAGGCAACTCTTGAGCTGAACGTCAACAAAGGCAATGTCGAGCCGATGCCCATCGCCATCCCTGATTTTCAGGGAGGGCTTGGTCCGCTGATATCGGAGATCGTGACAGCCGACCTGAAACGGTCGGGGCTGTTCGCGCCGATCGACAAGGCCGCTTTTGTCGAAAAGATCACCAATCCGGATGCCTCGCCGCGTTTCGAGGACTGGAAAGTCATCAACGCGCAGGCGCTGGTGACCGGCAGCGTGAGCAAGGAGGCGGACGGCCGCATCCGCGCCCAGTACCGGCTGTGGGATATTTTCGGCAACCAGCAGCTGGCCGGTGAGCAGTTTTTCGCCAACGACGCCAATCAGCGCCGTGTCGCGCACATCATCGCCGATGCGATCTACGAGAAGATCACCGGCGAGAAAGGCTATTTCGATACACGCGTCGTCTTCGTCGACGAATCCGGCGCCAAGAACGCGCGCAAGAAGCGGCTCGCCATCATGGACCAGGACGGCGCCAATGTGCGCTATCTGTCCGACGGCCGCGCCATCGTGCTGACGCCGCGCTTCTCGCCGAACCGGCAGGAAATCACCTACATGTCCTATGAGAGCGGACAGCCGAAGGTGTATCTGCTGCAGATCGAAACCGGACAGCGCGAGTTGGTCGGCAACTTCCCCGGCATGACATTTGCGCCGCGCTTCTCGCCCGACGGCCAGAAGGTGATCATGAGCCTGCTGCGCGATGACGGCAATTCCAACATCTTCGCCATGGATCTGAGAAGCCGCTCGACCACGCGGCTCACTGATTCGACCGCGATCGACACCTCGCCGTCCTATTCGCCGGATGGCTCGCAGGTCGTCTTCACCTCAGACCGCGGCGGCGGCAGTGGCCGCTCGCAGATCTACGTCATGGGTGGCGACGGCTCGAACCCGCACCGCATCTCCTTTGGCGACGGCGTTTATTCGACGCCGGTCTGGTCGCCGCGCGGCGACCTGATCGCCTTCACCAAGCAGAGCGGCGGTGAATTCCAGATCGGCGTCATGAAGACCGACGGCTCGGGTGAGCGCATCCTGTCCTCCGGCTTCCAGCAGGAGGGCCCGACCTGGGCGCCGAACGGCCGCGTGTTGATGTTCTTCCGCGACTCGGGCGGCGGACCCAAGCTGGTCTCGGTCGATCTTACCGGCCGCAACGAGCAGCCGATCCCGACCGCGAACTACGCGTCGGATCCGGCTTGGTCGCCGTTGCTGGAATAGGGAACTGAAGAACTGAGGAATTGAAGAACTGAGGAATCGAGAAGCCCCGGCTCTCAATTTCTTAGTGCCATTTTCCACGGCTTGGTCGCGTTTTGGCCGCATTTCCGCCTACGGTCCGCGCGCATTGTCGATCTTGGTAAATGCGTGGATGCGTAACGGCCGAGGACGGCGGCCGAAACCAAAAATTAACCGTGTTTCTTGAATGCCGGTTAACCCAAACGTGGTTACTGGGTGATCAACGAAATCACTCGAATGCTAAGGAGAGGGCGGCATGGGCCGTATCGCAGCACTTACCAGAAACCCGGCGATGATCGCGTTGGTGGCGGCTCTCGCCATCACCGGTTGCGCGTCGAAAAAGACCCCGAACAGCGCGGCCGATCTCGGGCTCAACGGCGCCGGCGCCGCCACGCCGGGTTCCGCGCAGGACTTCACCGTCAACATCGGCGACCGCATCTTCTTCGACACCGACTCCTCGTCGATCCGCGCTGACGCGCAGACCACGCTGGCGCGCCAGGCGCAGTGGCTCAACCAGTATCGCCAGTACGCGATCGTCATCGAAGGCCATGCCGACGAGCGCGGCACGCGTGAGTACAATCTGGCGCTGGGCGCCCGCCGCGCCGCCGCCACCCGCGACTTCCTGGTTTCCAAGGGCGTCTCCGCAGGCCGCCTGAAGACCATCTCGTACGGCAAGGAGCGTCCGGTCGCGGTCTGCGACGACATCTCCTGCTGGTCGCAGAACCGCCGCGCCGTCACCACGCTGTCGGGCGCCGGTTCCTGATAACAGGCCCCGTGGCCGCCGCTTGGTGCGACGCCACAGGCGGCAAAAATACAACATCGCAAGAATCAAAGGCGGCCTCAGGGCCGCCTTTTTCATTTGCAACGACTTGAAACAAAATTTGGCCGAAGTCTCGGGTCCTGCTATGAGCGCGAGGGCGCTTCCTCCCCCTGTTGGAAAGGCGCATCAGGCCAACACATCCACCGCGAGAGACAGAATGCATTTTAGAACGGTCCTGAGCGGCACGCTTGCGCTGCTGCTCGTATCAAGCCTCACAAGCCTCGCCGCGTCGGCCGACAGCGCCGGACAGGCTTCCGGCAACGGCTTTACCTTTCACCTGCCGACGCTCGGCATCTTCGGCGACAAGAAGAAGCCTGAACAGGCGCAGATCGCGCAGGATAGTGGCGGCGGCGTGACCGGTCTGGAAGACCAGCTGCGCCAGCTGAACGGCAAGATCGAGGAGATGAATTTCCAGATCCTGCAGATGCAGGAACAGATCCGAAAGCAGCAGGAAGACAATGAGTTCCGCTTCCAGCAGCTCGAGGGCGGTTCGCAAGGAGGCGCCAAGCCGGCCGGGCAGAAGAAATCGGAAGCCGCGCCTCAGGACGGAACCGGCAACACCAATCTCGGCGATGCCGGCACCGGGGATTCCGGCACCGGCGACGCCGGAACCGACAATAGCGTCGCGCAGGCTCCGGCGACGCAGGCGCCTGCTGACACCGGCGGGCCAAATGGCGGCGG
>NZ_RZRY01000225.1:0-8922 GCF_003998035.1 Mesorhizobium sp. M2A.F.Ca.ET.039.01.1.1
ACCGGTAAGGGATACGCCTTTTTCCAGGGCGGGGCCGCATTTGCTGGACACTCGGTTTTATCGCGGGCGGTTCGGCCTGTTGGCGCCGGTTTGCGACATCAGCGCGGTGATCAGGCAGGCGATGACAATCCATACGGCGACTTCGATGCCCGAGGCGCCGCGCGCCGGCGGCGGGGCGGTGGCGGCTGCCGGCGGATCGGCGGCCACCGCTGGCGCGAGGTCCGGCCGGCTGCCGCGGCGCAGCGAATAGGCGCGGGTGATTTCGGCGCCGAAGAGGAAGATCTGCGCCGAATAGTAGACCCAGACCAGCACCACCATCAGGGCTCCGGCCGCGCCATAGGAGGTGGCGATGGCGCTGGTGCCGATGTACCAGCCGATGAGCGACTTGCCGATGGTGAAGAGCAGCGCAGTGACCAGCGCGCCGACGCCGACATCGCGCCAGGTGAGCTCCCTGTCGGGCAGGACCTTGTAGATCGCGGCGAAGAGGAACGCGATCAGCGCGAAGGAAACGATCGTGTTGATGGCGCTGACGATCAGTTCTCCGAAAGGCAGGCTCCGGTTGATGATCTCGCCCAGCGCCGCGATCGCCGTGCTGGCCGCGAGCGAGACCAGGAGCAGGAAGCCGAGCGCAGCCACGAGGCCGAGGCTCGCCGCCCTGGCCCTTACAAGGCGCGACAGCGACGCCCCGTTGGGCCTCACCTTCCAGATTTCGTTGAGCGACTGCTGCATCTCGCCGAAGACGCCCGACGCCGTGACCAAAAGCGTCACCACTCCGATCAGCGTGGCAAGCGCGCTCGACCAGCCATGCGAAGCGGTCTCCAGCGTGGCCTTCAGGAGGTCGGCGCTCTGTGGCCCCATCACGCCCGATATCTCGGCCGTCAGCGCCAGCTGGGCGGCATCGTTGCCGATGACGAAACCGGCGATCGCGACGACGATCAACAGGATCGGCGCTAGCGACGTGGTGGCGTAGAAAGCCATCGCCGCGCCATGGCTCAGCGCATTGTCATTGATGTAGCCGCTGACGCTTTCCTTCAGTATGATCCAGCCTTCGTCGACCCAGCGCGGCATCGCCCCCTCACCTGTCTCGGACACGGACCGGGCGCGGTTCGGTGCCGGCTTTGTCGGACTGCATATTTCCTGCCATTGCTGACAAGACCTCCCTTGAGCGGGCCGGGTGGGACAAGAGCTCGACTGCCTTTTCGTTGGCCAGAGCGAGAAGCCGGAGAAACCAGCCCTGTTCTCTTTGCCACCAGGTCCGGCTGACGCGGCCCGCCAATCACAACCCGGCGCCGGCGTGATGGTTCCGGGAACACCCGAAGGCCGGAGGCCGAGGAGTACGGACCCCGGCGCCGATGCCATAAAGCCGCTTCGCGCGATCTTCGCTTTGGAGAAGCGCGGTTGTATGATCTGCGGCAGGCTTATAGGCTGTCGGGTTAACGGGTATTTCGGCAATGGATTTGGAAGACCTCTACCGGATTCTGCGGACAGGTCACGTGCAGGCCCAAGGCATTGTCGACACTGTTCCCGATCCCATGCTGGTGCTGGACTCCGCCCTGACAGTCCAGAGCGCCAACCGCGCCTTCTTCAGAACATTCGGGGTCGAGCGTTACGACACGATCGGACAGCACCTGTACGACCTCGGCAACGGTCAATGGGATATCCCCGAGCTGCGTCATCTCCTTGCAGAGGTGATCCCGAAAAGCTCGGCGGTGATCGATTACAAGGTGACGCATGAGTTCCCGCATATCGGGAGAAAAGTCATGCTTCTTACAGCGCGCACCGTGTTCAATCCGGACAATGTCAGCCACCTCATGTTGCTGTCGATCGTCGACATTACGGACAGAAGCCGGAAAGAAGCGGAGTTCGAAGCGGTCTTTGGAGAATTGCGCCACCGGCTCAAGAACCTGCTCGGGCTCGTGCGGGCGCTGGCCAACCAAACGAAGACGGAAGGCGTTTCGGCAGAGGAATATCGTAGCGCGTTCCTCGGCCGGCTGCAGGCCGTTGTGGATGCAAATGACCTGGCATTCAGCGATCATGGTGAAGATGGTCTCGAAGCCTTGGTGGCGCGCGCGACGAAACCCTTCAAGACCGCTCCGGAGACGATCATCATCGAGCCCGGCCCGTCAGTGACGTTGGCTTCGAAGGAGATAACGTCGCTAAGCCTTCTGCTGCACGAACTGGCAACCAACGCCGTCAAGTACGGGGCGTTGTCAGCTCGGGCTGGGACGGTTCGAATTCGATGGGAGGTCGAGCAGGGCGATCATCCATTGCTGCGCCTGTCCTGGCGCGAGAGCGGGGGCCCGCCTGTACGCAAGCCCACCTCGACAGGGTACGGAACCCAGCTCATTCAATTCGCAATCGCCTACAATCTCGGTGGCAAGGTGGAACAGAATTATCGAACCGAAGGTTTCGAAGCAGAGATAGTCGTCCCACTCGAAAGGGCCGCTCGCCCAGATTGATGGCCGGTGCAAAAGACCATCCTGATCGTCGAAGATGAATTCATCATCGCGATGGATCTTAAAGTCATGCTCGAGCGCCTGGGATGGCGGGTCCTGGGACCGGTCGCCAGAGTCGCGCACGCGCTCCGCCTGCTGGAAGACGAACTGCCGACGGTGGCCTTGCTCGACGTGAATTTAGGCGACCATCTCGTCACGCCGGTAGCCGAGGCCTTGCGCGGCCGCGGTGTGCCATTCGCGGTGGCGAGCGCTTATGACAAGCCGGAACTCTTCGGCGGGGCCGTCCTGGTGGGGGTACCCAATGTAGGCAAACCGACATCGGAGTGGAGCCTCCTGGAGGTTCTGCCGAAGCTCTCGCCGCCCTGATCCCGCGCCCCTCTACTTCTCGCGTCGAAGCCTAGGCAAAGCAACGGCGTTCGACTAGCCTCGAAGCGGGATCAGAGCCGCGTGGGGCATGCGATGAAGGTCAATGTCGTCTACGCGCATCCGGCGCAGGACAGCTACGTGGCCTCGCTTCACAGGCGTGTCTTGGGGGTCCTCAAGGCCAGGGGCGACGAGGTCGTCGACTTCGATCTTTATGCCATGAAATTCGATCCCGTGATGCAGGTCGAGGAATTGAAGGGGCACGCCGGTCCATCGCCAGCACCTGCGGAGCTGCGGGTCTATATCGACACGTTGCAGTGGGCCGAGGCGTGCGTGTTCTGCTTCCCGACCTGGTGGTCGGGCATGCCTGCTGTGCTCAAGGGATATTTCGACCGCGTGTGGCGGCCGGGGGTCGCGTTCGACCTGCCGACGGATGGCGGCACGATCAAGCCGGCGCTTTTGAATATTCGCCGTATGGGCGTCGTCACCACCTTCGGCTCGCCCTGGTGGTACACCAGGCTCTACATGCAGGACCCGGGCAGGAAGGTGCTTTTGCGCGGCTTGAAATCCATGTGCGGACGCACGGAGAAGCACCTCTATCTGGCGAAATACTCGGTGGAAAGCATCTCCAACGAGGAACGGGAAAAGTTCGCCCGCAAGGTGGAGCAGCGCTTCGAGCGTTTTTGATCGGCCCCGCAGACTGCGGACCACCTTCGTTCTGAGTCTGTGAACACTCCGCTGCTTTGTTGGCGAACTATGGATGGTGCGCGTCGATCATTGCGGCCGTGTCTTCGAGGCAACCGATGGGATCGGCCATGTTGCGGTCCATTGCGCGAAAACGATCTCGACGGTTAACAAAAGTGGATGCGCGGCCGGTGCCACATGAGCACCATGTCGGCGTTCGCCCCTGGCGGGGCCGAGCTCAAGCCACCTTCTCCCGCTGGCTCATGCCAGCGGGCTTTTTTGCGTCGCGCTTCTCCGGGCTTTTTGCCCATACCAAACCGTTTCGAGCTCGGCCTAACGAAACCTCTCCTGGCTTTGCGCTTTACTTGTAGAGCGATGGAGAGTGCGCATGCAGAAGGACGGGCACGACGAAAAGGTCGATAGCCGACTGCTGGCCGGGAAGCTGGCCAAGGAAGTGGGTATAACCGAGGCGCAAGCGAGGGAGCTAATCCATATGATCGGCTTTGACTGGACGTCCCTCGTTCGCGAAGCCCGCTTTTTGAAAGACAGGCATTGACCGGGAGCCGACCGCTTATGCGAGCCGCCTGATGCGGCCGCTTGCCAGGCGAAACACTCCGTCGGTGCCTCCCTGCCGCTCGAAGTCGGTCTGGATTTCGTCCCACGTGCCAAGATAGGCCCCGCACTCGGCGCAATGGATCGGCGTTGAGGATTGGGCGTTCCTGGGGATGTTCAACCGGATCGTTCCGCAGTGCGGGCATTCCAGACGGTGATCGAGATACTCACCCTTCGCGGCATAATGGCCGCCTCCTCCGTCGCTCATCGAAGCTCCACTTCCCTTGATAGGTTGGGCGAAAGCGTGATGGGCTCTTCCGGCGCGCGCTTGCCTTTGCTCTGTGCGGCGACTGCTCGAACTTAAACCTTCGGCGGGGTGACGCCCTAACATATGATTGGCCGAGCGATCACGGTTGGTCGCCGGCAATGTTTGCCGGACCTGTCCTGCCCAGGCCGGTTCCGACCGGGAATGTCTGTCAATCCCGCAGCTTCCTCGCTGACGCCCGAGCGTCTTGCGGTCGTTGCCCGTGCTCGCTGATCAGCTCTGTGAACCTGCTCAGGAGTGGATCCGATGCTGCTTCGCGCAGTAGCGTACCTCATGCTCCTCGCCCGCCGACACGCGGTCGCGGTATCGAAAGTCGCGTTTGGTCCTGTCGTCCGTCATGGCCGTTCCTCCTGGTCAGAGTGAACAGCGACATAGCCGGAATATTCCAAGGGGCTTTTTCAGCAGAAACCAATGCACCCCTCACCGCCCGCCGGTCGGGCGCAATCGGCGATTTGCAACAGCAGGCATTGCATCTATATTTAGCTGACTAAGTGATTCATGGCGCGGTGAGCCGATGGCCAAGAAGAAAAACAGACCGACCTCTTCCGGCGTTGCGGAGGCCTCGCGCGCCGAGATACACGAAGCCACCTATTTTGCCCGCAAATGCGGCCTCACCCGCGACGAGGCCCTGCAGATGATCCGCGAGGCGCACGCATCGCCGGTCCTCAAGCCGGCCGAAAGCGAGAAGCGCAAGCACTGATCCCTATCGAAGGAGGCGCGCGCCTCGTCACTGCCCCGTCTGCGGCGGCACCTCGCCCGGCTTGATCACCGGCATTTCGCTGCCGGTCGGCGGCGGGGTCGTCGCGTTCTTGTCGCCGGTCGGCGGCGGCTTCAGCACGCCGCCGCAATTGCCGAGCTGTTTCGACAGCTCATCCGTATCGGCCTCTTGCGTCTGTTTCTGCTGCTGGCCGTTGGCGTCCGGCTTGGCCTGGCAGTTCTGCGTCTGCTGATCCTTCGGTTGAGCGGCGGTCTGGGCCGCCGCCGGCAGCGCCGGCATCAGCGCGAAGGCCGCGATGAGAAGCGCTTTCTTCATGGGATCCTCCTGGTGGTCAGTAGCCCCCGATGATCGGCAGGATCTCGCCGGTGATGTAGCTGGAGCATTGCGGCGAGGCCAGGAACACATAGGCCGGCGCGATCTCCTCCGGCTGAGCGGGCCGCTTCATCGGCGTCTTGGCGCCGAACTGCGAAACATCCTCCGCCTGCTTTTCCGACGGGTTGAGCGGCGTCCAGACCGGACCGGGCGCGACCGCGTTGACCCGTATGCCCTTGGCGATCAGGTTGCCGGAGAGCGCGCGCGTGAAGGCGTGGATACCGCCCTTGGTCATCGAGTAATCGACCAATTCCTTCGAGCCTTCGATACCGGTGACGGAACCGGTGTTGATGATCGCCGAGCCCGGTTTCATCTGCGGCACGGCCTCCTGCGCCATGTGGAAATAACCGTAGAGATTGGTCTTCAGCGTGGTGTCGAAATGCTTTTCGGTGAGATCGGCGAAGTCGGCCGAATGAACCTGGAAGGCCGCGTTGTTGACGAGCACGTCGAGCTTGCCGAAGGCCTTGACCGTCTCGGCCACCGCCTTGCGGCAGAAGGCGCGTTTGGCGACGTCGCCGCGCAGGGTGATGCAACGCCTGCCCTCGGCCTCGACCGCCTGCTTCGTCGCCTTGGCATCGCGGTCCTCGCTGAGATAGACGATGGCGACATCGGCGCCTTCGCGCGCGAACAGCACGGCCACCGCGCGGCCGATGCCGGAGTCGCCGCCAGTGATGAGCGCGACCTTGTCCTTGAGCTTGCCGGATCCTTGCCAGAACGGCGCCTCATAGAGCGGCGCCGGCTCGATCGCCCATTCCTCGCCGGGCTTGGGATGATGCTGCTTCGGGAAAGGCGGCACGGGGTAGCGGCGCGCGCCGGCCTGCATGGCGCCCGAGGCTTTCGGCTTCGGCTTGCTGCGATCGGTGGCATCGACCTGACGCTGGATGCTGCGCTGCCTGCGCGCGGCCTTGGCGGTGTCAGGTTTCTCCCCGGTGACTGATTTCTCCCTGGCGACTGATTTCTCCCCGGTGATTGGTTTTTGGGCTGCGTCTGATTTCGTTCGGCTGCTGGTCGGCATGATGGTCTCCTTTCAGGGGACAACGCATGTCGTCGCAAAAGGTTGGCCGCGGTTCGTCTCCCCCGCCGGGATGCCGCGGATACATCAAAGTTAAATGCGGCTGGCCGGTCCGGGGTGATAACCCTTCGTCAATGGGGGGACTCTCGAGGAGGAGTCCCATGGACGTTCGAACCTTCATCGGCAGCCTGTCGGCCGCTTTGCGGCGCCGGCGCGGCGCCATGCCGCTACCACCCGCGAGGGTGATCCGCGCTTCGCTCGCCGATGTGCCGCTGAGGCCGCGCCCGCGGCCGCCGCACCGGCCGGCGCCGCCGATCCGGCCCGCCAGCAACATGTAACCTCGAGCTTGTCGCGCCGACTTGCCGGCCGGATGCAACCGACCGGCGACATCCTCGTTTAGGCCCATCCCCAATCTTGTGGTGCACCATGAAATCCTTGCCTATAAACAGCCCTCTTCTCATCCTCGCTGCCGCAGTGGTCGCTCTGGCGCCCATTGCCGGCCTTGCCTTGCGCACGCGCGAATGGCTCGGATGGTGAGGACCCGATGAGCCGTTTCCTCCCCCTCACCATCCGCTTCGTCAGCGGCGGCACGATGGTGGTCACCACGGTGGCCGAGGCCAAGAAGGCGCTCGCCGGGACCTGGAAGAACAAGGAAGCGCCGGACTATCTCAAGGCGGCGCGGCTGGTGGACGATGCGATCGCGGGCACCTGCCGGCCGGCCGTCGCCTTTGCCGCCTTCAAGAAGGCCGCCGCGCAGCAGGGGCTGCTGAAGGAGGCCGCGCCGAGCGCCGCGCTCACCATGCTGGACGAGTTGTGGTCGCGCTCCAAGGTCCCGCCAAGCTAAAGCATGTCTCTCGAAAGTGGGAACCGGTTTCGGGATAAAGACATGCGTAAAATCAAAAACCTAAAGCGCATGGAGCGAATCTGAAAGATCGCGACGCGCTTTAGAAGGCCGCTCCATCCCGGCCGCCCCTATCTCGGCTCGCGCGACATGCTGAGATAGGTCGGATCGAATTCGGCGATCGTGACCAGCCGCTCCCAGTCGAGGATCGTGATCATATGGTTGGTCCAGCTGATGACGTTCATGCGTCGCAGGGTTCCGATCACCCTGTTCATATGGACGACGGACAAGCCCAGCACGTCGGCGAGCTGGGCCTGCGACAGCGGCAGGTGGAAGCTCATGTCACGCGTCTTCTTCACCACCTGCAGCCTGACGAACAGCTCGCATATGAGATGCGCGAGATGGGACAGCTTGGAGCGGCGCCCCATGGCCACGATCCATTCGCGATGGATGGCGCCATCGACAAGCGTGTCCAGCCAGAGCAATCGGGTGAGATGCGGCGCCTGCTCGGTGATCGTCTTGAGCTTGCTGTGCTCGGCCGCCGCCACATGACAGGGCGACAGCGCGACGATGCCGTGATCCATCGTCTTGAGCAGGAAGGCATGCAGGTCGACGAAATCGCCCGCGACCTGCAGCGAGGTGAACTGGCGGCCGCCGTCCTCCAGAACCTTGTAGCGGGCAGCCAGCCCGTCGATGATCAGGGTGCTGTAGGTCGGCCTGCTTCCTTCGACAACGATATCCTCTCCCGCGCCGAAATATTTCTCGATCGACAAGGTCGATGTGAGCAACGCTTTCTCTTCGTCCGAGAGAGCGTCATGCTGGCCGAGATTGAGATAGAGTGATTCCAGCATCCGGCTGCCTCCGTTCGCCACCCCTAACGCCGCAGGCCGACGCTGGTTGCGAGCGGTGCCGCGCCGAAAGCCGGCGCATAGCCAATTCTCCCTCTGGATCAGACGTTTGGAACCATGATCGCGCCCGCGAATTGACCGTCGGATTGGGACCGACGTACCGATGCAACGCTTCTATTTCGACCTTTACAACACCGAGCACAGCCAGGAAGATACGGAGGGACAGCTCTTCGCCAGCCGCGAGCGCGCCGGCATGGAGGCGCTGCGCATCCTGCATGACGTCGCCCGCGACGAGATGCCGGGCGGCAGGCATTTGACCATCACGGTTAAGGTGCTCGACGAAAAGCGTGACCAGATCTTCGAAGCGTCGCTGACGCTGGATTCGGCCTGGACGTGAGATCGGCCGGTCCAGATACCGGAGGCAAGCATGTTCGACGATTTCGACAGCCGTGAGATCGACACGGGTGAAGCCAGGATCTTCGCTCGCCGCGCCGGCACCGGCCCCGGCCTGCTTCTGCTGCACGGCTTTCCGCAGACGCATGCGATGTGGCGCGAGGTCGCCCCAATCCTGGCGCGGGATTTCACGGTCGTCTGCGCCGATTTGCGCGGCTATGGGCAAAGCTCCTGCCCGCCATCGGCCGCCGATCATGCGCCCTATGCCAAGCGCGCCATGGCCGCCGACATGGTCGCGCTGATGGAGAAATTGGGTTTCCGGCGCTTCATGGTTGCCGGTCACGATCGCGGCGGGCGT
>NZ_RZRY01000226.1:0-8848 GCF_003998035.1 Mesorhizobium sp. M2A.F.Ca.ET.039.01.1.1
GGTCAATCTCATGCCCTCGCCCGTCACCATAGACGTGCCGATCGTGTCGTGGATCAGCGCCGGTGAGCTCGGCAGCCAGGACAGCGTCGTCAACCTCTCCGACTATCCGACCATCCCCACCGCCGACCTCGAGGAAGGCGAATGGATCGCGCTGCGCGTCGACGGTCCGTCGATGAACAAGATCTCGCCGCCGGATTCGATCATCTTCGTCAATTTGCGCGACAAGCGGCTGGTGACCAATGGCTGCTATGTGATCTCGGACGAGACGGGACGGGCCACCTACAAACGCTATCGCCCGAATGACAACCCGCCGTTCCAGCCGGCTTCCTACCTGGATATCCCGCCGCCGGAACTGGAGGGCGCGATCACCATCATCGGCCGGGTGAGAAGGTCGATAATCGATATGTGAGGGTGGATCCCTCGGTGCGAGATCGACTTCGGCGGCCCGCTGCAATTTATGCTTGCATTTTAGAACAAAAACAGAACTATATAGGAATTGCCAGCCGCGGTCGCGGCATCTCCGGGGGGAGGATCAAACCATGTCTCGCCGTACCGGCGCGGTCTCGCGCATATTCGTCGCCGTGCTCTCACATGGGCTGGCGTTGGCGGGGGTGACGGTGCTTGGCGCGCTTGCCACGCCCGCCTTTGCCGGGGACTATGCCCTTTGCTTCGGCGACGAAAGCGGCGGTCAGGGCAGTGACCAAAAGGAAGCGAATGTCGACCAGGCCGCGGTCGATCAGCGCATCGCTGCCTGCACGGCGATTGCCGAAGACGATACGCAAGCGGAGCGCCAGCGGATCAAGGCCTATTTCTATCGGGGCTCCGCCCGGGACGACAAGGAGGATTGGGACGGCGCGATTGCCGATTACAACCAGGCGATCGCGCTCGATCCAAAGGCGACCTCGGCGCTGTTCAACCGCGGCACCGACTGGTCCAACAGGGGCGATTACGACCGCGCGATCGCGGACTTCAACATCGTCATCAGCCTCGAACCGTCCGCCAGCGACGCCTTTTCCAGCCGCGGCTCGGCCTTCCTTCGCAAGGGCAAGATCGACGCGGCCATGCTCGATTTCCAGCAGGCGATCGAGGCCGATCCGCAAAACGGTGACGCCCATACGGGCCTCGGCACCGCCTGGAGCAAGACGGGCGAACGCGACAAGGCGATTGCGGAATATGACAAGGCGATCCGCATCGATCCGGCCGATTTCATTGCGCTGGTCAATCGCGGCCTCGCCTACGCCGCCAAGGACGAGTTCGACCGCGCCATTGCCGATTACGACGCCGCGCTGGCCGTGGATCCCAGGAGCGCCGATGCCTATGCCAACCGCAGCGCCGCCTGGATCGGCAAGAGCGACTGGGCGCGCGCCATCGCCGATGCCAACAAGGCGATCGAGCTCGACGCCGGGAACGTCGATGGCTACTACGCGCGAGCGGTCGCCTGGGCGAGCAAGGACAACGACGATCGCGCCCTTGCCGATTTCGACAAGGTGATCGCGCTCGATGCAACCGATGCCAGGGCGTGGCTCGGCCGGTCGCTGATGCGATCACGCAAAGGAGACAGCGCCGGCGCGGCGGCCGACTGCCGCAAGGCCATCGCGCTCGATCCGAAGAAGATTGGCAGTTGCGATGCGGGGCCAGCCGACGCCGAGGTGCCTGTGGCGGAAACGGCGTCCAAGTCGGATCTTTCCTCTTTGACCAAGCAGTTGGAGGCCACCGGCAGGCAAGTTCGTTCAAAACTTGCTGCCGGGGAGATCAGACGAGGGCTGGAGCTGCAGCAACAGGGCGACCTTGCAGGGGCGATCAATTCCTTCAGCATGGCCATCGCAGAGGACCCCGACAACGCCGACGCTGTTTACGACAGGGCGGCGGCAGCGGCCGCAAACGGGGATGACACCCTTGCCGCGAGCGACTGCCGGCGCGCTGTCGAACTCGACCCGCAACGCGCCGGTGCGTGCGCCGCGCTCAAGGCCGGCCAGCAAACCGCTCCGGCCGCGACGACACAGGACCAGGCTGCCCAGGATCAGGCCGCCGCCAGGATACTGGTCGAACGCGCCGGCGCGCGCCTGGCGAAATACGGTGTCGAAGGCGCGCTGCTCGATTTCGACAGGGCAATCGGCCTCGATCCCAAGAATGCCGACGCCTATCTCGGCCGCAGCCGCGCCAGGACGCTCAAAGGCGACCAGGCCGGCGCGGCGGCCGATTGCCGGCGCGCCGTGGAGCTGGATCCCGCGCGATCGGGAAGCTGCGACGAGCAGGCTGCCGGCGATGAGGACAAAGCTGAACAGGCGCAGGACTTGGAGCAGTCGAAGGCGGCGGACGCCGTCGTCGCTCCGGCTGACACCGCGGCTTCGGCCGAGCCAGGTGCGAGTGACGATCTTTCGCCTGCCGATCCGAAGTTGGCGAAGCTTATCGACACCAGCGATCCCCGCGTCCTGGTCGCGGTGGCCAAGGGCGACAGCCTCTTGCACGAAGAAAACTATGACGAAGCGATCGAGGCCTATGAAGAGGCCATCGCGATCGACCCCGAGAGCCCGCTCGCCTATTTCGGTCGAGGCAAGGCTTTTGATGGCAAGAAGGATTTTGCCCGCGCCATCGCCGATTTCGACAAGGCCATCGCCATTATTCCCGACGGCGCCGCGCTCCTCACGCGCCGTGGTCTGGCCAAGGGCGCGGCGGGCGACGCGGACGGCGCGCTTGACGATTGCATCAAAGCTATCAGGCTCGACCCGAAAGCAAGCCGCGCCTTCTTCTGTACTGGAGCGGCCTGGTACGGCACCGGAGACCCGAAACGAGCGATCGAGGCCTTTTCATCGGCGATCGAGATCGATCCGAAAGACGCCGCCAGCTATTATGGCCGCGGCATGGCGCGGGTCGACGCCAAAAACTACGCCGATGCCATTGCCGACTTCGACCAGGCGGCCAAGCTAGACCCGCACAATCCAAACTACGCCGCCGCGCGCAAGGCGGCCACGGCCGCGCAGCAGAAAGGCGGCATGGGCGGTAATTCGATCATGCCATCCTCGAAGGAACTCGCGGCTTTCGTCGATCGCGGCTATGCGTTCTACCACAAGGGCAAATATGATCGTGCGATCGCCGAATTCAACAAGGCGATGGCGATCGATCCGCAAGATGCCTCGCCCTATGTCGGACGGGCCATCGCGCTTGTCGACAAAGGCAAGTACGACGCGGCGATCAAGGACTACAACAAGGTCATCGGGCTCTACCCCGACTATTCGGACGCTTACATCGGTCGCTCCGTCGCGTGGACCAAAAAGAACCAACCAGATCGCGCCATCGCCGATTTGAGCCGGGCGATCGAGCTCGACGCCAATGACGCGCAGGCCTATTTCGGGCGCGGCGGCGCCTTCGCCGCCAAGGGCGACTACGACCAGGCGATCGCCGATTTCGACCAGGCGCTGAAGCTCGATCCGAAGATGACGGTTGCCCGCGAAGGCCGCGAACTGGCACTGGCGGCGAAAGGCAAGGCCGCAGCCTCCCAACCAACCGGCCGGCTTCCGAACAAGGCAGCGGAAGACGCTATCGAAGCGGGCGATATCTGGCGCGGTCAAAACCAACTCGACCGCGCGCTTGAGCAGTACGGCATGGCGATCGCCGCCGACCCATCCAATGCCCGCGCCCATACCTTGCGCGGCTTCACCTATACGCTGAAGGGCGATTCCGACCGGGCGTTGGCCGACCACAACAAGGCAATAGAGCTCGATCCCAAGTCTACCGACAGCTATTTCAATCGTTCTCTCATCTGGCGACAGAGGGGCAAGATCGACCGCGCCATCGCGGATCTGACCACCATCATTTCGTTGCAACCGAACAATGTCGACGCTTATGTGCTGCGCAGTCGAGCCCTGTCTGTAAAACACGATTGCGAGGGCATCATCGCCGATTCGACAAAGGCGATCGGACTGAAGCCAACGAATGCCGAAGCATGGTTCAACCGCGGATTCTGCTGGAACAGGAAGAAGCAATACGACCGCGCCATCGCGGATTTCGATGAAACCTTGCGTCTCGATCCAAACTACACAAATGCCCGCAAGGAGCGCGACGATGCGGCTGCGGCGAAGGCTTCATACAAGTCAACGACTGCCGACGCCGCGGCGATGGACGACGCCACCAAGAGCGGCATAGCCCTGTACAACAAGGGTCAATACGATCTTGCAATCGCAAAATTCGACCATGCCATAGCGATCGATCCCCACAACGCTGAGGCTTTTGGGTATCGCGGTCTCGCGTGGGGACAGAAGGACAATTACGATCGAGCCATAACCGACTATGGCAGCGCGATCGCGATCGAGCCAAAAAACAGCAGCTATTATTCCGCTCGCGCTTTCGCCTGGACGGCCAAGAACGACCACAAACGTGCCATCGACGATTTCGGCAAGGCGATCGAGTTCGATTCCACCTATGCCTCGAACTTTCATGGTCGAGGCATCAGCCGAATGATCATCGGGGATTACGATGGCGCGATCGCAGACTATGGCAAGGCCATCGAACTCGATCCGAACGTTGCCAAGGTGCATGTCGATCGTGGAATTTTGTGGGTAGTCAAAGGCGACTTGAAGCAAGCCCAGGCCGACTTTGAGACGGCTATCCGAATCGACCGGAACAGCCCCGGCGGCTACTACGGCAGAGGCCTTCTGCGGGCGCGAGCGGGCGACCAGGACGGGGCAATCACCAGCTTCAATCAAGCCATCAAGCTTTACCCCAGATATGCAGATGCTTACACCGCCCGAAGCCTGGCTTGGGCAGCCAAGGGCGATTTGAAACGCGCCAAGGCCGACCGTAAGAAGGCGCTGACCCTCGGGGGAAATTGAACGGGGATCGGGAGGGCCGGCGAATGTCACCTTGGAAATGGTTGCAAGTGGTGGCGGTCATCCCCGTGAGCATCGTTGGGGCTGACGTGATGCCAACGACGTTCGGCGGCGGACATCACCACTATCAGTCTGTGGCGATGCCGCCCCGGGCGCTGGCCACCGCCGACATCGATGCCGAGATCCGGAAGCAGAATCTCGGGATCTTCGAGGCCATCGCCCGGGAATTTCCGGACGACTACGATGCGATGCTGCGTAAGATCACTGCCGCGGCCCAGGCTGGAAACCAAACAGAAGTGCGCAATATCAGCAGGCAGGCGGTCGCCGATCTCAGGCATAGATACGCGCCGCTCCTGCCCACGACCCCCGACAGCAATGCTTCGGAAGTGCTTTCGGCGCAACTCGACATGCTCAATCATGTCATGGCGCGCGAGACGCCGGCCACCTGCAACAATTACCTGCGCAACGGGCCGGACGCGATCAATGCACCCGGCCACGATTTCCTGGCTGACCTGGACAGGATCGGCGCCACGCTGTTCCGCGCCTACGGCGCCGCCAAAAGAAGCCGCCTGCCGGCGGCTGTGCCCAGCGATCAGGATTGGTCGCTGGTCGCCGACGTTTTCACAAAAATCGGCGGCACGCCGGCAGAGATGGAGGCTATCTCAAACGCCAACCAGGACTTTCCAGGCCTGTGTCCGGCCATGGCGAAATTCTATGAGGCCGCCCTGTTGCTGCAAGGCGAAGCTGGGTGGCACATCAAAACCGCGCTCCTTCGCGCCATCGTCGAGAATTAGGCTCCGCACCGGATTTCCCGCAAAGGCCAGCGCAAAGCCGCGTTCCTTCGGCGCTTGGCCCCTACTCCAGAAACTCGTTCGTAAAGTATGCGCCCAGATCCGGCTTGTCCTTCAGCGCCTTGCCGTTGCCGTCGAGCAATATCCCCGAGGCGAACAGATAGCCGCCCATAGCTTCCATCTTCGCCTTGTCCATGGTGCCGATGGCGCCGGCCGCACTTTTCAGGAAATGGCCGTCGTTGAGCGCCTTCAGCGATGCATCGATCAGCGCCGTGTTGGTGAGCGTGTCCTGGTTGGCGGCGACCAGCAGCTCGCCTGCCTCCTTCGCGTGGTCGACGGCGAAGGCATAGCCGGCCCGCGTCGCCTGGACGAAGGCGGCGGCGGCCTTTGGATTGGTGGCGAGGAAGGCGTTGCTGGAAACGATCAGCGTCGTGTGCTCGTCCGGCACGCCGTAATCGGCGTAGCGGAAGCTGCGCTGCTTGAGGCCTTTCAGCTCGGCCTCGACGCCTTCCCAGGTCGAGACTTCCAGCGTGAAATCGACCGCGCCATTGGCCAGCGCCTCGTAGGCCGAGGTGCCCAGCGTCACGGTGGAAAAATCGCCCTTGCCGCCGTCCTGGCGGATGATGGTCTGCAACAGCGCGTTCTCCCAGGCGCTGCCGAAGCCGCCATAGGTCAGGCCGTCGAGATTCTTCGGGCTTTTGATGGCGGCGCGGTCGGCGTTGAAGACGACGCGGCCGGTTTCCGACTGGACGACGGCATAGACGGCCTTCAGGTCGGCGCCGGCGCTCTTTTGCGTGAACAGGCCGAGCGAACCCGAAATGCCGAAATCGGCAACGCGGTTGGCCACCAGCGTGCCCGAGCCGGTGTCGCCATAAGGCAGGATTTCGACGTCCAGCCCCGCGTCGCGGTAAAAGCCTTTGTCGCCGGCAACGAACAGGCCGATGTGGTTGGTGTTGACGGTCCAGTCGAGCGCGACGGTGATTTTTTGCGCGGCGGCCCGGGCCTGCGTAACGGCCCCGGCAAATGGCAGGCTGGCGGCCAGGAACAGCGCCTGCCGGCGGGTGAAGTCGGTCATTTCATTTCTCCATCGGATGGTCGGGAATTGGGGTCGGCTGACCAAGCAGCGTGTCGAGGATGCCGGCCTCGATCGCGGCCGCCTCGCGGGCGAGCGCGGCGCTTTCGGTACGCGGGCGCGGCAGCGGCACCGCCACCTCACGCACCACGCGCGCGGGCCGCGCCGAAAGCACATAGATGCGGTCGGACAGAAGCACCGCCTCGCGCACGTCATGGGTGATCAGCAGCGCCGTCCAGCGGTGGCTTCGCCACATGCCTTCGAGCCAGCGCTGCATGGCCGCCCGGGTCAGCGCATCGAGCGCGCCGAACGGCTCGTCGAGCAAAAGCATGTCGCGCTGCTGCACCACGGTGCGCAGCAGCGCCGCGCGCTGGCGCATGCCGCCCGACAGCTCGGCCGGCCAGGCGCGCTCGAAGCCGGCAAGGCCGAATTCGGCGAACAAGGGCGCCACGCGCTCGCGCGCGGCCCGGCGCGTCATCCCCTGCACTTCAAGCCCCAGCGTGGCGTTGTCGATGACGCGCCGCCACGGCATCAGCGCGTCGCGCTGCGGCATGAAGGCGAAGCGGGCGCCATCGAGCGGCGCGCCGTCGAAACGCATCTCGCCCTCGCCCCGGATCGCGCCTGTGAGGAGCTGAAACAGCGTCGACTTGCCGGCGCCGGAGGGGCCGAGGATCGACACGAACTCGCCTGCGCCGACATCGAACGAAACGCCGCCAAGAACCTCGAGCGCGCCGAAGTTTTTGCGCACATCGCGAAGCTCGAGCCGGGTCATGGCCGGTGCCCGGAGGGTTCGGCCTTGCGGTCGGCCCTCTCCCAGGGCATGGCGAGGCGCTGCACCAGGACGGCGAGGCCGAACAATGCCAGCGTCAGCGCCGAGCTGACGGCAACGGCGGCAAGCACGAGGTCGGGCCGAAAGTTGTTCTTGGCGCTGAGCATGTAGATGCCCAGCCCCTTCGCGGCGCCCGCATATTCGGCGAAGATCGCGCCCACCACCGCATAGGTGATGGAGATGCGCAGTCCGGCGAAGAAATAGGGCATCGCCGACGGCAGCCGCGCCAGCCAGAATATGCGCGAGCGCCCTGCCCCCATGGCGGCAAGCATCTGGCTTATTTCGGCGCTTGTCGCGGCATAGCCTTCGACCAGCGCCACCATCTTCGGGAAGAAGGTGACCAGCGCGACCAGCAGGATCTTCGGCAAGAGGCCGAAGCCGAACCACAAGGCCACCAGCGGCGCGATCGCCACCAGCGGCAAGGTCTGGCTGGCGATCAGCAGCGGAAACAGCGCGCGGCGCAGCGGGGCCAGGAAGTCGACCAGCGCCGAAAGCACGAAGGCGGCGGCGAGCGAGCGGGCGAAGCCGGCAAGCGTGGCGCGGATGGTGGGAAGCGTGTTTTCGGCGAGTGCCGCGCGGTTCTCCCAGGCCTGCGCCAGCACGCGGGACGGCGCGGGGAGCACGGTGGGCGCAAGGCCGCCGAGACGGGCGTAGAGCTCCCAGGCGAGGAGCAGCAACGCAAACGCGAGGGCGGCGGGAGCGATTTTGGCGAAGGTCGCCGTGAGAGCCAATCTCCCCCCTTGTGGGGGAGATGTCCGGCAGGACAGAGGGGGGCGCGAAGGAACGCCTCCCTGCGAAACTTGCCCCATAGCATCCGACGAAGGCTGCGCTTGCGAACGCCTGACATGCCGGCGGGACAGCGCCCCCCTCTGCCTTGCCAGGCATCTCCCCCACAAGGGGGGAGATTGGCCTTCACCTCGGCTTTCGCCAATGGCCGAAGGCTGCGCTCCCTCTTCAGAGAGGCGGTCAGATATGGGGCCCTCTCCCCCATGCAATAGGTCATACCAAACAGCCACGATAACTCTCCTAGACAGCTCGAGCTTGCGCTCAAACCGCGGTCGGGCTGTTGGCCGAGATGGTGATGTCGAGGGTCACATGCCCCGCGCCGGATCCGAAGCGGCAGAAGGCTTCGTTGAGCGTGGCAAACACTGCGCCGGCGTCGCCGCGCAGCCTGGTGCAGAAGTTCTTGGAACGGTCGAACACGCCGGACTGTTTCAGGAAGTCGATGCAGCCATAGATCTCGTCCATGTGATCGCCCGTGCCCATCACATAGAGCGAGAATTGCGCCGCCACCGCCTGGTCGGTCGAGGGCGTCGACCGACCAGGCGGT
>NZ_RZRY01000227.1:0-8846 GCF_003998035.1 Mesorhizobium sp. M2A.F.Ca.ET.039.01.1.1
CACTTCTTCGCAATGTCGCGGCCCTGAACGCCGTTGCCGACAAGAAGTGGCCGGCCGAGATCGACGGCGTCTCCACCGGCCTGCATTCGGCCGGCACCCGCATCGGCACGCCGCTCGGCCTCGTCACCGGCGGCGACATCACTGATGATGGCGGCGGCCAGGTCACCGAGCCCAGCGAAGGCACGCAGCTTCTGCAGTTCTCCCAGCGCTACCAGGAAGGCATCGGGCCGGATCGCGTCCACATCCCGGTCTATGTCGGGCTCGGCAATCACGATCTCGACCAGAACGGCTCGCCGCCGCATGTAGATTGGTATCGCCGCGAATTGCGAGATTATGTCGAGGTCAACCATCGCCCCGGCGTGTTCTTCAAGCCGCCTGTGCCGGCAACCGAATACGACGTCGACACTGACTGCTATTCCTGGGACTGGGGCGGCCTGCATCTCATCCAGACGCACCGCTTCGCCGGCGACACCGGACATGGCGCGCCGAGCAGCCTGCCCTGGCTGAAGCAGGACCTCGCCACTTATGCCGGCGATGGCCGTCCAGTGGTCATCTTCCAGCATTATGGTTGGGACACCTTCTCGACCGAGCGCTGGGATCCGGTGAAACGCACCTATGACGACGATGGTTCAGGCCGCCCGCACTGGTGGGGCGAGGCCGACCGCCAGGCTCTGCTGGCGGCGATCAGCGGCTACAATGTCATCGCGATCTTCCACGGCCATCAGCACGAAGTGCCGATGATCTACCAGCGCGACGGCCTCGATCTCGTCAAGCCGAAGGCGGCCTATATGGGCGGCTTCGCACTCGCGCGCATCACGGCCGACAACATGGATGTGGTGCTGGGCGAGGCGGCTGGCGACCATGGCGAGATCGTCTTCACCAACGCTTTCGCCAAGCAATTCCAGGCATGAAAAGGCCGCCCCGCGGCGGCCTCCATGGTGCCTGTCATCCTGATGCTTGAGGGGTGCGGTTGCATCGGGCAACGCAATCCGGTTAGGCTCGCCGCGGCTGCCGGCGAGGGCAGCCCTGGGGGAACCGGGTTTGCGTCTTCGTGTGGCTTTTGTCGCTGTCCTGATGGCCCTGGCTGGCTGCATCGCCGACGACGTCGGACCGATCAACACGCTCACCCGGAAAGCAGGTCGCCCATCACCCACTTATATCCCCGACCCGGCCGATGATGGCTCGACCGTCGTGGGACTTGCGTTTTCCGGCGACGGCACGCGGGCCGCCGCTTTCTCCTACGGCGTGTTGCGGGCGCTGGACGACGTCGTCATCGATCAACGCCCGAAACAGCGCACGCTGGTCGACGACATCAGGATGGTTTCGGGCGCCTCGGGCGGCGCGGTCACCGCCGCGTATTTCGGCTACAAGGGCAGGGACGGCTACCAGGACTTTCGTGAGCGCTTCCTGACCCAGAACGCCGAAGCCGATCTCAGGACATCGTTGTCGCCGGTCAACTTCATCCGCGCCTATTATGGCGGCGTCAACGACCGCAGCGGTTTCGCCAGATGGCTGAACGACCATCTGTTCGACGGCGCGGCCTTCAAGGCCTTGCACCGGCCGAAAGGTCCGATCGTCTGGATCAACGCCTCCGACATATACAACCGCACGCCGTTCCTCTTCACCCACGACACCTTCGCGGCGCTGTGCAGTGACCTCGACCAAGTGCGGATTGCCGACGCTGTCGCGGCATCTGCCGCCGTGCCGATTGTCTTCGCACCGATCGTGGTCTCGGCGACCAGCCCCCATTGCGGTTACCACAGGCCGCAATGGCTGAGCGAGGCGCTTGCCGACCGCAACGCCTCGCTGCGGCTCAAGGCCTATGCCAGCGCGCTCGATTCCTATCAGAACGACGATCCGCTCGACTATGTGAAGCTGCTCGACGGTGGGCTGACGGACAATATCGGTGTCACCGGCTTCACGCTTGAGCGCTCCGCCGCCGGCACACCTTACGGGCCGCTGTCGCCGTCGGCCGCGGTCCGCCTGACGACGCTGATCTTCATCGTCGCCGACGCCGGGAGCGACAGCGATGTGAACTGGGCGAAGTCGCTGCACGGGCCAAAGGCCGCCGAGCTCCTCGACGCCGTGACCAGCACCACGCTCGCCGCCTCGGTGCGCGACGAGTTCGATGCGCTGAAACTTGCGGTCTCGCAATGGAAGGGCGAGCTGGTGCGCTATCGCTGCGGGCTCCCGGCCTCGACCGTTTCGGCCTATCGCGGTTCGTCGGCCGGGTGGAACTGCCGTGGTGTCCGCCTTGTGGTCCAGCACCTTTCCTTTGCCGATCTCGATCCGGCGACGCAGGCGAAGCTGAACGAGATTCCGACCAGGCTCAGGCTGCCTGTCGACCAGGTCGATCTCACGATCGATGCCGGCCGCAGGGCGCTCGAGGTTAATCCCGACATACAGACGGCAGTCGCTGCGATCCAGGCCCGCGCCGGCGTGAGGCCGCCGGCGATCACGACGGCCGAAGCGAATTGACATCATCAGGAGACAGTTCTTGGCAGAGTTCACCCTCTATATCGGCAACAAATGCTTTTCGTCCTGGTCGCTCAGGCCCTGGGTGGCCATGCGGCACCTGGAAATACCTTTCGAGGAGGGCTTCGTGCGGCTACGCACGCCGCAGACAGCCGCCAACCTCGCCAAGGTGTCGCCGACCGGCCTTGTGCCGGTGTTGAATCACAATGGCAGCATCGTCTGGGAAACGCTTGCCATCCTTGAATATCTTGCTGACCTCTACCCTGAGAAAAGGCTCTGGCCGGAGGACCTCGGCGCTCGTGCGCTGGCGCGCTCGGTTGCCACCGAGATGCACTCCGGCTTCCGCGAGGTTCGTTACGGCTGGCCGATGAACCTGCGTCGGCCGACATCGCACAAGCCGCTCGATGCCGAGGGCGAGGCACAGCGGGCGAGGATCGAGGCGATCTGGCGCCAGTGCCGCGAGCAATATGGCCAGGGCGGCCCGTTCCTGTTCGGTCATTTCACTGCGGCCGATGCCATGTATGCGCCGGTGGTCACGCGCTTCGACACTTATGGCGGCGAGCTGGCGCCCGTCACCCGCGCCTATGTCGACGCGGTGCTGGCGATGCCCGCGATGCGGCACTGGTACGCGGAAGCTGCCAAGGAGCCCTGGCCGGAGCCCGGCCCGGACGAATAGAGCTATTCCGGAAGAAGGTGTAACGTTCGTGGAGGTTGCGCAGCGGATACGCCTCGTGGGCGGCCGGCGGCAATAGACTTTCGGGGAGGCGGCGATGGCCAGCAGTGAAGCATCGCGTGAAGCCACGGCGTCAACGATCTTCCATTGCCGGTTGATCCCGCCGCGGCCGGATTTCGCCCTCACTATGACGGAGGAGGAAAGGGCGCTGATGGGCCGGCATGCCGACTATCTGCGCGAGAAGCTCCGCGAAGGCATCATGATCATGGCAGGCCCGGTCGCCGATCCGGCCGGCCCATGGGGGCTGCTGATCCTGCGTGCCGGCAGCGAGGCGGAGGCGAGGGCCGTGACCGACGCCGACCCGGTGGCGCGTTCGGGCCGCGGCTTCCGCTATGAGATCCTGCCGCTGTTGAGCGTGATCATGTAGGCCTGATGAAAAACGCCTCTCGCGCTTTTTACACGCGGGAGGCGTCTTTGCCGTCAACCTTTCTCGATCGCTCTCGAATTGCTGACAGCAGGGATAAACCGGCAGCCGGCGAAAGGGTTCCCGGCAAAACGAAAAAATCATGCTGTCGGGAAAAATTGCGTGGAAGTATGGACGAACGCCGCAATCCTGCGCCAAGACAAGGCACGCATGAGGATCGCCTTGCCGCTCGACCCCGCCATCACCGTATCGCTTTCGCAAGGCGTCGCCTTCGACTGCCAGAGCTGCGGAGCCTGCTGCTCCTATTCGGCCGACTGGCCGCGCTTCTCGACCGAGGAGGATGAGCAACTGGACCGCATCCCGCTCGAACTGGTAGCCGCCGACCAGTCCGGAATGCGCTGCGAGGGTGCGCGGTGCTCTGCGCTCACCGGGGAGGTGGGTAAGCACACGGCTTGCGGCATCTATGATCTCCGCCCGGATGTCTGCCGCGCCTGCATGCCCGGCGGCGACGACTGCCTGATGGCAAGGACGGCGCATGGGTTGTCGGTGAGCTAGTCTCCACCCGCTTGCCGAAGTCCACACCTCCCGGTACCTTCCGGCCGGGCAGGGCCGCGGAGGAAATCCATGAGCATCGAATTCCTGTTGACGTCGCTGATCATCGTGGCCTCGCCCGGCACAGGCGTCCTCTACACGCTGAGCGCCGGCCTCTCGCGCGGCGCGCGGGCCTCGGTCGTAGCCGCATTCGCCTGCACGTTGGGCATCATCCCGCATATGGCGGCCGCCATCACTGGCCTCGCCGCTGTGCTGCACACCAGCGCCGTCGCCTTCGAGACGCTGAAATATCTCGGCGTCGCCTACCTGCTCTACATGGCCTGGAACACGTTGAAGGAAAAAGGCGGCCTCAGCATCGATGAGGACGCCGCGCCGCGCTCGACCGCCAGGACGATCACCGCTGGCATCCTGGTCAACGTGCTGAACCCGAAACTGTCGATCTTCTTCTTCGCCTTCCTGCCGCAATTCGTCAGCACCACCGAGCCGCATGCGCTGCCCAGAATGCTGGAGCTCTCCGGCGTCTTCATGCTGATGACCTTCGTCGTCTTCGCCGTCTATGGCGTCTTCGCGGCCTCGGTGCGCAGCCACATCGTGTCGCGGCCGAAGGTGTTGACCTGGATGCGCCGCAGCTTCGCCGCTGCCTTCGTCATGCTTGGCGCCAAGCTGGCTGTGGCGGATCGCTAGCTCCCTGATTCATTCGCCGTTTCGGAAGCCTCGTCGCTTCCGGAGCCCGCCGCAACTCTAACGCCCAGGCGCCAGGCCGAGGGCGGTACGCCGATCATCTTCTTGAAGGCCCGGCTGAACGCCGCTTCGGATTCGTAGCCTATCTCCGCCGCGATGCTGGCGACGTTGCTGTTGCCGGTGCTGAGCAGCTCCGAGGCGATCTGCATGCGCCATTTGGCGAGATAATGCATCGGTGGCATGCCGACGATTTTGGTGAAGCGCTCCGCAAGCACCGTGCGCGAGAAAGCGGACTCCTTGGCCAGCGCCTCCACCGTCCAATTGTGGGCCGGCCGGTCGTGGATCAGCGCCAGCGCCTTCGACAGCTGCGGATCGCGCAGGCCCGCCAGCCAGCCGGTCTGCTGCGGCGGCAGCGATTCCACATAGCGGCGCAACACGTCAACGAACATCAGTTCGCTGAGCTTGGTAAGCACCGTTTCGCTGCCGGCCCGCTTCTCGGCCACTTCCGAGACCGCCAATCTGATGAACTGGCCGAGCCAGCCGCCATCGCCTTTGACGTCGCCGGCCTTGATGACGGGCGGCAGCGCCTCCAGCAGTGGATTGAAGGGCAGGGCATGGCAGGCGAGATAGCCGCAGACCAGCCTCGCCGACAGCGATCCGTCCTTGACGTAGTTGATCGGGAAAGGCGTTTGGCTTGCGGCCGCGATCTGCAGCACGTCCGCCGTCGGCGGGTCGGCCCTCAAATCGGGCGTGCTCGACATGATATGCGGGTCGCTGTGGGTGAAGACCACGACCTCGCCGGCCTCCACCGGGATCGCCTCCTGGCCGATAATGCGGGCAAAGCAGCGGCCCGCCGTGAGCACGTGATAGGAAATCAGGTGGTCCGCGCCCGGCAGTATCCTCGGCAATATCGAGGCGGGTGCCGGCGAGCAGACCGCCCACGGATCCTGGGCCTCGATGTCGAAAAACGTCGCACCGGTGAGGCGCACCGTTTTCAAAAGGTCAGACAGAGCGTCTCCGGCCATTTCACCCATGTCCCGCTAAGCCAGCTGCGCGACTTCCATTCGAGTTCCGGACGCGCTGTCAACTAACGCGGACGCCCCATCATTCCGTCCCAGGTGGGAAGCTTTAAACCCCAACCGGCGTCAGGAGCTGTCTTCTGTTGCACGCTCTGCGCAATCGAACGCAACGAAAGAAAAGGACTAAAGTCATGACGGTACATAAGACGGTACATAAGGGCGGGTGTTTTTGCGGCGCCGTGGAAATTGAAGTCCACGGAAACGCGGAGGCAATGGGCTATTGCCATTGCAGTTCCTGCCGTTCCTGGTCGGCGTCTCCCGTGAACGCCTTCACGCTGTGGAAGCCTCAGAACGTCAAGGTCACCAAGGGGGCGGAGTTTCTCTCAGGTTTCAAGAAGTCCGAGATGAGCGACCGCCAGTTCTGCACGAAATGCGGCGGCCATTTGATGACGGACCATCCGCCGCTCGGACTGGTCGACGTCTATGCGGCCACCATACCGACGGTGGAATTCGCGCCGGGGGTCCATGTCAATTACGCCGAGACGGTCCTGCCGATGAAGGACGGGCTGCCGAAGCTGAAGGACTTTCCCGCCGAGCTCGGCGGCTCCGGGATCGCGGTCCCGGAATAGGTCCGGACGATGGTCGACGACTTCAAGCAACCGCAATTCACGACAGGAGAACAGCAATGGATATCGCGACGTTTCGCGCCACGCAGGAGCCGATCAAGGATCTTTATCGCAAGGATGCGCGGGCCGCGCTTCTTACCTTGAAGGCGAAGGGCAGCGCCGACGACTCAAAGGTGACCTGCAAGGTCGAAACCGGGCGCGGGCTTGCGCTGGCCGGCATTCATCCGAAGGCCGGCGGCAGCGGCCAGGAGCTTTGCTCCGGCGACATGCTGCTGGAGGCGCTGATCGCCTGCGCCGGCGTCTCGATGCGCGCGGCCGCGGCCGTGCTCAAGATTCCGATCAAGTCGGCGGAAATCTCCGCCGAGGGCGATGTCGATCTTCGCGGCACGCTCGGCGTCACCGAGGGGGTGCCGGTCGGCTTCAAGGAAATCCGCCTGCGCTTCGACATCGAGTCGGATGTCGAGCAAAGCCGGCTGACCCAACTCATGGAGCTCACCGATCGCTACTGCGTGATCTTCCAGACCATCCAGCGCAGTCCGAAGACCCTCGTGAAGCTCAACAGGGTGGTCTCGTGACACTTTGCCCGGAACCGAGATCCTAGCGGGCAGGTTCCGGGCTGGGCCTGAGCGCGGCTATCCGCGCCAGGCCTATCCTTTCACATGCCCCGTCGCCTCGACGATTTTGCCGGAGCGGCGTGCGCAGCGCTGGCGTTGCTGGTCGAATCTTCGCTGGAAGGCCTTATGGTGATCGCCCGCGCCACCAACGACCGCACGCCGGTCCAGGCCGTTGCCGACGAGGTCGCCGCGCTGGTCGAGCAGGCGGGGCTTGCTGGTCAGGCCACTGCGGAGCCGCATTGACCATTTGAGCGGTCAACTCGGTCGCGCGCGGCCGATGAAGGCCCGCCGGCAGAGCGTTTCGCCTTTCCTTTGAACGGTGAAACGCGCTAGCGGGCCGATTGCCGGATCAGATCGCGGCCGATCGGCTTCGGTGTCTCGCTGCGCAGCACCAGCGCCGTCGTGACGGAGCCGTGGCGCGCCACGGCGTCGACGATGCTTTCAAGTTGCGCCGGCGAGGGGACGACCACTTTGAGGATGAAGCAGTCCTCGCCGGTAAGCCGGTGCACTTCGGTGATCTGTGGCATCTCGGCGAACTGCTTGAGGCAGGGGCGGATATGCTCATGCGTGGTGCGCACCCGGATGATGGCCATCATGCCCAGGCCGAGCGCGGCCGGGTCAATCACGGCGGTGTAGCCTGCAATGACGCCGCGCTCCTCCAGGCGTTTCACCCGCTCCGAAGTCGCCGGCTGCGAGAGGCCGACGCGGCGGCCAAGCTCGGACATGCCGATGCGGCCGTTCTCCTGCAAGGCTTCGACAATGGCAATGTCGGTGGGGTCGAACATAACTGGCTCATCGGGTTATTCATCTTCACTTTGAATCCATCGGATTCGAAGTCATTTTTTCCGATGATTTCCTATTCCTGCTCCTGCGGCAAGACGCCACCATGCTCCTGTTGATCTTTAGGAGCAAGGCGACATGACGCATTTCATCATCCTGCCGGGTAGCGGCGGCTCGGGGCCCACGCATTGGCAATCGCGCTGGCAAGACACCGATCCGGCGATGCGGCGTTTCCAGCCATCAAGCTGGGACCTGCCTGATTTCACCGACTGGCTGGCGGCTCTGGAGGCAGCCGTGATCGAAGCGCCCGAGCCGCCCGTTCTGGTGGCGCACAGCCTGTCGTGCCTGCTGGTCGCGCATTGGCAGACAATTTCGCGGCGTCCGGTCCGCGCGGCCATGCTAGTCGCGGTTCCGGACCCGATGGCGGCTCTGTTCCCGGTCTACGGCATGGCCTTCGCCAGGATACCCCAGGACAGATTGCGCTTTGCTTCGCTGGTGGTCGCTAGCACCGACGATCCCTACGGATCGCGCGACTATGCCGAGGCGAGGGCGGCGCGGTGGGGCAGCGGCATCGCCATCATCGGGCCGGCCGGCCATATCAACGCGCAAAGCGGATTGGGCGACTGGCCGCAGGGCCGCGCTTTGCTCGATGGCCTTGTCGCTGAAGCAGCCTGAGGCGCAGCGTTGACGTTTGAGCAACGAAAAAGGGCGGCATCTCTGCCGCCCTTTCCGTATGAATTAGCCAAGCAGCCTGGATTAGAAGTCCATGCCGCCACTCAAGCCCGCTTGCGGGCTTGAGCAATGTTGGCTGATGGGCGTGCTTTATGGACTTCTTAGAAGTCCATGCCGCCACTCAAGCCCGCTTGCGGGCTTGAGCAATGTTGGTTGATGGGCGTGCTTTATGGACTTCTTAGAAGTCCATGCCGCCACTCAAGCCCGCTTGCGGGCTTGAGCAATGTTGGTTGATGGGCGTGCTTTATGGACTTCTTAGAAGTCCATGCC
>NZ_RZRY01000228.1:0-8843 GCF_003998035.1 Mesorhizobium sp. M2A.F.Ca.ET.039.01.1.1
AGCCTGGTCAATTCTTTCATGCCTGGATGGGACAAGAACGACGGGGTCCGCCCCGGTCCCCCGCCATCTTTGGGGACGCCAGCGGCCGGCTTCTCGCCTGCCCTGTGCGCATGAATCCGGAGGACATTCTTGCCGATCGCCTCGGCCGCGGTCAGGGCCTGGCTGGTCACGCCAGCCGCCCGCATCACGGCGGCCGTCCGCTGCCACACGCCGGCGATCGCTCCGCCATTGGCGACGAGCAATCCGCGGTCCATTCGACCCTGCCGCTTGTCCTCCACGCGCGCGCTTGTCTTGTCGCTGACCTGGTAGCGCGGGTCGTTCTGCGCGCGCTTGTAGGCGCCCGCATGTTCCTTCGTATACGGTCGGCTCATTGCGTGATCGTACCGGCGGGTTGCGACCATCGCTATGCCATGTTCGCGCGCTTTCTCCGCGTAGGCTTCCCGCCAGGCATGGAGATCAGCCTTGTAGAATGTCAGCCGCTCCCCGTCGGCCGAACGCGCCTGCACCATGGCGTGGATATGGACGTGCTTCGTCTCGGCATGGTGTGCGAGCACGAATTTGTGCCCGGGCGCGCGCTCCTCGAGCACGGCCCGGGCGATCGCCATGATGGCTTGCGCGTCCGTACCAGCCCGGGCAGAGAAAAGCAGGTGATAGGCATTGCGCCGCTCCCGGCCGGAAAGTTGTGGCCGCCATTCCTCAAAAATCGCCGCGGCCGCCTTCGTCGGCTGTTTGGTGGGAACCGCCTGTCCATTCGCCTGGCGGACCTGATCGTGCGATCGAATGAATTTTTGCAGAAAGTATTGCGCCTTGCGCTCGTTACCGACGGCCGCGGTCACTTCCGCTGCCGCGCGAATGCCGGCCTTCCCCATGGCTTCGTCCAAGCCGGCTTCGATCTTGTCGAGCGCTTTGCTGCGCGAGTTTGCACGCCCGGCGGCTAAGATCTTGGCAAGTGGTCCGGCCCGTTCTCCCGTGTGGCCATAAACGGTGACGCTGTTGCCGGTGCGAGCATAGACGAAGGGCTTCGATCCGAAGGCCCCATTCAACGCCTGGCCAAGCGCATCGTCCGTGACGTCACTGGGGAGCTCGAACCGCACCTCAATGAAATTCGTATTCTCAAGCTGGGGCTCGAACGTCTGCGTGAATTGGTGCAGAAAGCCGCGACGGTCCTGGGCATTGGCAAGCCCCTGTCCGCTATCGGTGAAGATCTCGATGTCGCGCTTCTCGCCCTGTTCATTGGCGCGTGTGCCGATATAGGCGAGCAGGGCGCCGGCCTGGTTGCCATTGGCCGCGCTCGACAGGACCTTGAACACGGCCGGCTGCGCACCCGCGGCATAGGCCGCTCGCGCCGCAACGACCTTTGCCTCTGGCGTCGACTGGGCGAAGTGTCGAGCGGACGGGAGCACGCCCGACCTTCCGCCGCCCCCGCCACGGCGCCGCCATTCTTCTTCCTCTTCCTTGACGAAAGCGCCGAGTGCGAGGTCGAAAATCGCTATCGCGCCTTTTGCGTCGCTGGTTGAGCGCAAGCTCCCCCTGGTGCCCACAGACGGCGGTTTCGCGCTGGGCGGTCCTCCTCGGCCTGTGGACGAAACAGGTGCCTTCGCGACGCGGGGGCTCGCTCCCGGGTGCTTTGCGCTCGCCGTCGACCATTGCGCACCAGCCATAGGCAAAGCCGAGCGGGCCGGGGCGAGCCCGCTCGCACGGATGTTCATCGCTTGACGATCGGCCGTCTCCCGGCCGGCCGATTGCAAAGGCTTAACCTCCTCGAGGTCCTCGAGATCGCCAACGCCAGGTATGCGCAGATAGCGTTCGATCTCGGCAGCATATCCGGCGAGACGGCCGCTCATGCCTTGACCTCGCTTCGCTTGCGCGGTCGGGCAATCATCGTCTTTAATTCTTCGCGGAACCGGCGCACGAGCTCGCCAACGGCGATCAAGGCGCGCTCGAGGTCTTCGTCATACGCCACCCGGCCCTCGTTCATCGCGCGGACCGCCTGATTGAAATTCACACCGACGCGGCGAAGCTGGTCCGTGGCCGCCTCAATGGCGGGTCGCAACTCCCCCGTCGCCGCCGGCAGAAAGCCCGCCTCGGTGCGGACAAGGCGGCGAACGACTTCGCTGACCGACACCGACTCCCCTTCAGCGATGGTGCGCAGCCGCTCAAGTTCGACGCTTGAGAACCGCACATGCAGGACTTCGCCATAGCGCCGGGATGCGTTCTGACTTTCTGTTTGGCCGCTGTTGGGTGTCATTTTCAAGCCCGCTTGCGGGCGCTAAGGCCGTTAGGCCGCGCCGTCCTTTTTCGTGTGTAACACAAAAAAGGCTATCCTGCCAAAGACAAAAACCACAATTACAGAAATACCTTTGAGGTATCATTTCTGACTGCCCAGAGCTTTCCTTTCGAAATAATCTGTAAACATTAGCAAGGAAACACGTTTCCCCAGAGACATTTTGCATTTTCAACTTCGAGACAAGCCAACTTAGCGACATGTCTCTAACTCAACATGTTGCGTTGCTGCGGAAATATCATGCTAACATGGAGACAAATCGCATAGAGCAGGGAGCATGAGCGCGAGCGACCGGGAATCGCGGGACCCTTGTGGGTTAGGTAAAGCGCGTAAGCTAAGTCACGCGCCCCAGGCCGGCGAGCACGGCTGATTTGCGCCGGGCCGAGCATCGATGGCCCGGCCTCGGCCGTGTGGCCCGCAGCGCTCTCTGGAACCTTGTGGGGACATGCCCCGGGGCGGGCTGTCCTAATCGTTCGGCAGCTTGTGCTTATGGGCCTTGATGTAGTCCTGCACCGCTTGGCGCAGCAGCTCGGTCATGCTGTGGCCGTTGCTGATGGCGAGCAGCTTGAATTGCCGCTGTTCGCCGGCCGTAAGGTAATAGCCGCAGCGCACCATTTCCTCTTCGCGGATCTTCTTGCCGGCAACCGGATCCTTTTTCTGGCCCTGTCGCAACATTTTGCGGAAGTCCGGCCGATGGACCGCCGCCGCAGCTTCAGCCTCCGCTGCCACCGCAGATGCGGCGGCAAGCGGCTGAGGGGCGGCATCGGATTTCGGAGCGATGAACATGCTCGGAAGCGCCGGCGGCTCAGTTATCGCTCGCATCATGCGAGCCTTCTTGTCGTCTTGTGTGTCCGGGAGGCTTTTCTCGGTCATGCCGCCTGCCTCATTGCTTCGGTGAAGGTCTTCAGGACATCGTCGAAGACCCCTTCACTTTCGGCAATCGCCTTCGGGTCGGGCTGGTCTGGGCTGTAGAGTGTCTGGCCGCTTTGCAGGTCCCGATAGGCGACACGGTTTTGCAGCGCATGGTCGGCGATCGGCGTGCCGTTCGCCTGGATGATCGCGCGCAGTTCGCTCAAGGCTCTCGCCTTCGCATCGATGATGGTCTGTTTCGTCAGGACAAACACGGCTGGCAGCGGTCGGCCGCGTGTTTTGACCGCGAGCGGAATGTAGTGGTCGGTGATCTGGATTGCTGCGGTCACGTCGTCGAGCGCGAAGAAGATCGGCACCACGACGATATCGGCGGCAAATAGCCCGGCCATGAGATTGTCGTTCGTGGTGCCTTCGGTGTCGATCAGCACCACGCTACGGTCGCCATTGTGAAGTTCTGCCGCCTCCAGGATCTCGCGCGGCGTCGTGGCGCTGACCAGCTGGAGTGTCTCGGGTCGATTGCCGGCCTCCTTGAGCATCTGAGCCCACCGGCTCATGTTCTGGCGAACGTCGCCGTCGATGAGTGTCACCGCGTAGCCGCGCTTAAGGGCGACCGAGGCGAGCGCGCGCAGCAGGGTCGATTTGCCAGTGCCACCTTTGGCGATAGCGGCAGATATGATCATAGCTCGGGGGACCTTCGATGAACCGCTTTTATGCCAACCGCCTGCCCGGCGATTGTCATAACTGAACCCAAAGTGTAGTGTCAATTTATGACGGACAGGACAGTGATGTTCAGGGTAGCTTTGGCCGAGATCTCGACGCGCGACGGCTGCGAGGCCGCGCTTGATGCGGCAGCCGCCACGCTGGCGCATTACAGCGCGCTTGCCTCCGTCGGGATGATGCGCCGGCGCGAGCTGATCTTGATGGTGCCGAACAGTAAGGTGTGCGGAACGGATGATTAGGGCAGTATTGGTGGCCGTAGCGGCGGCTGCGAGCGTCGGCGCCGCCGCTCCAGGGGATCAGTCCAAGGCGACCGGCAGCAATCCGATGTGGCCCGCCGGGCTGCGATGGGATTGCGCCACGGCAGCAAAAATCGTGTGTGAACGCGACGGCTCCTGCAAGGTCGCAAAAGGGGATTCTTCATTCCTGCTCAACTACGACAACAACAATATCGAGTTTGCCAGCGGCGATGTGCGCATCAAGCGGCATTATCAGCAAACGGTGCAGGCAAGCCCTCTGCAAAGCGAGGTCAAGGTGGAGCTTGCCGACAACCGCGTCATCTGGCTGACGGCCGTGGACGCCAGTCGCACCTATTCCGACGCCTGGGTGGGTGCCCTCACTGAATTGAAGGGTGGCGCCGTCCTTTTGGAATCCCAAGGCGTCTATTGCACCCCACACAAGTGAACGCCGCGAACCGGGCCCGCGCCAGGGACGGCAGGGCTTCCTGCCAGCGGCCCGTTATCTCCGGCCTCCGCCGTCCCTACGGCGCTATTGGAGGCGCGCTCCGGCTCCGGCTCTTTGGGCATGGGAATTGCGGCGACACAAAAGAAGATGCTTCGACGGGACGGACCGGATTGCGGGTCAGATAGGCCCGGTGCCACCAGCGGGCGATAACCGCAGGAAGGATTTGGAGGGGCGTACTGATCGACCGCAGAGCTGCGCCGAATCCGGACCTTCGCAGGCAGACATTATTGCAGCTGCACTGCTTGCCAGCCATCGGGTCCCCTGGAGAACGCGACAACGCCATCACCTTCGCCTTTCCAGGATGTGCGAAGCTTGTACTTCACGGCGCATTGCACGCCGGGTCCCATGATGTTCTTCGAGCACTCTCCGATGCGCAACGTCGCTTGATCATTATTTTTCGCTCGCCGGAAAGCGCCCAAAGCCTCGGCCGGCGATGGAATCTCAAGGCCGGACGCGGCAAGTTTCGCACACAGTGCCGGCTCGGACGCAATCGCCGCGGAGAGCTGGCCTTGAGTCGGATAGAATGCGAGCGTGCCGCCTATGCCGACCAATGTTCCGGATGCCGCCGCCAAAATAAGCGCCCCCGCATTGAACATGATTACGGCTTCGGAAAAACGTTGAACGTCGACGCGATAAGGTCCGTCGTATAGACGGTTTCGCCGTTGCGTTTGAAAGAGTTGTTGCTGATGCGGCCTTCGACCAAGACCACATCGCCGGGCTTGGCGTTCTCCGCCACCCAGGCGGCTTGCTTCTCCTCCAGGACCGTTACCTGGACCCAATCCGTGGCTTCCTTGGCAACGCCTTGTTCGTCGCGCCAATTGCGGTTGGTGGCAATGTTGACCCTCGTGCTTTTGTCGAAGGGCGCGACCGACCCGACATTGCCATGAATGGTGAACCTGTTGACGCTTTTCATCTGGGTAACTCCCTCATTTCGTGCGACTAATTTAGCCAGCCGGGGTGACTCGAGATTACGGTCTGCTAAGGTTGAACCAGGTGCGCTGCCGCAGCCCGTTCGCGTCGTCGTAATCGATGTAGTAAGGCTTCGCGCGGCGCGGACGTTGAATGTCGTAATAGGTGGTCGTTCGATCGTTATGTGCTCCGCTAGAGACACGAGTAAGTTGGACCGGCACGGTGCGGTCGCCGAGCTGGATGGTTCCCGTCAGACTTCCGTCGGCCTGACCGTGCCGCGCTCCAAAGTTGGCAGGCTGACCGAGATTGCCAGCCGCGATTCGGCACATGCTGGCCTGCTCTTGCCCCGGGCGCTCGCTGGCCGGCGCGTAAGGCGTCCACCCCTGCGGGCAGGCCTCATACGGGTCGTAGCCGGCGCCGGACGAATTGGTCTGCGGGCAAGTCGGCCACGAAAACCCGGGCAAGCCCATGGCGTCGATCAGCCGATCTATCGGCGGATGACAAGAGGGCGTGCCCTGCCAGTCACCAGACAGACAAAGCAGGACCTGGCAGCCCCACTCGGATGCCAATGTTTGGGACGGAACAGATGCGGTGCCCGCGATCGCGGCAGCGCCCACAACGAGACATTTGAGCATGGTGATGGCTCTTTTCCTCTGAGGGTTTTTGACACTTTACTATGGTTTTTGGCCCGGGAAAAGGGCAGACCGAACAGGCGGGTTCGTGCGAATACATAGATTCATGCTGCCAAACGAAGCGGGCGAGGTGAACAACCCGCTTCGGGACAATATCGCATGGTTCCTCGAAGCCGAGCGCCAGAAGCGAGAGCTTCCCCATCAACACATGGCGGAACTGTTCAAGACGTCGTCCGGTCAAGGACTGGCATACCGCACCTACATTCGCACCATGAGAAAACGAAACAACGTGACCCTGCGCACAGTCGAGCAGATGGCCCAGGCGCTCGAGGTGTCGATCGCGACAATTCTGGTCGGCGGCGCCAAGCTGAAACCGTGGGCGCACAAGCTCACCGAAAAATCGATCCGCGCGCGCCTTGCCGACATCATCAACAGCGAGCGTGAGCGCCGCAAACTGCTCCGCTATCAAATGGCGGAGCTCCTTGGCGTGTCGGAGATCACCTTCACCAAGCTTGAGCGCGCGGCTGGCAATATCAGTGTCGATACGATCGCCGGCGTAGGCGATGCGCTCGGTCGCGATCCGGCAACCTTCCTGTTCCAGGAAGCACCATCCGGCTTGAACAGGCGCGGCCGATCGCCGAGGCTGCTTTAAAAACAGCCTCGTGCAGCCCTTAGGGGTTCCGCGGCAAGCGTGGTTTTGGCGGCTAACGCGTCAGCCGGTCGGCGATGCGTGACTGGGGAATGGCTCAAGCCGTCCGGCGGCCAGTCGGATCGGCTGCCAAACGGTCTTCCGCTCTGTTTATTGCGGGAGCTTCCTGTGGACGCCGCTTTTTTGAAGCCTGTCGGATAGAATTTGAGGCCGAGTTTGGGCCGAAATTTCGCGATCCAGGCGATCTGACGCCGATGCACGACGACAATGTGATTGGTGAGGTTCCTGGCTCGCCATTGCCGGCGCTCGGTGACGCGCAGCAGACCGAGCGTGCTGGCTTTGCGAAGCGCATTGCGCACCGTGGTCGGCCCGACGCCGGCGCGATCGCCGATTTCCTTCACCGATCGGTCGCATCTGCCATGCTGCCGGCAGTCCGACATGACGATGTAAAGCGCCGCGCTCTCCCCTTCAGTGAACGCGCCGGCGAACTCTGGCCGGACAGCCTGCATGCGGGCGAGACGCCGCTTGCGCCCCCACCGCACAGGATCTCGGTGGCCGCGGGCAGCCTCGCGCCGGCTTCGCTCGCTGCGCGCGCGTTGCGGATAACAGGAGCGAGGCAGCGCTGTCCCACCGGCACGGGCCTTTTTGAGATCGCAACGTTGTCGTTCAGCCTTCTCGCAAAGCCGCTCCGCATCGTCCTCGACCAGCGACTCCTCGCCGTAGAGCTTCCATATCTGCCGGCAAAAATCGTCCAGCTCGGCCAATGACCGAATGTTCGTGAGCCATAGGCTCAGCGTTGAATAGAGATCCATTTCTTTCCCTTCGCCAGGTCGTGCAAAGCCGTGGCGCGGAAGCGCAATTTCTCTTGCAATGCCGGGAAGGTCGGGCTACGGTCTCGCAAAATCTTCGGGCGAGATCAGGAGCGCCAACTCCTGTAGCCTATTCCCTGGAAAAGCCGGCCTCCGCGCCGGTTTTTTTGTGCTCGATTTTTCCTCCGCTCAGACTCACTCGGCATGTTTGCAAGGCGCAACGCCCGAAGTAAAGTATCAAAAATACACGGGCGGTCGTTGAGATCGCCGCCTGACTTGGGCAACAATTGCCCGGGCTCAGCATGCAAGCCGGTTCGTATCTCCTACGGTTTGCCCGAGGTCGCTCCCATGCACGTCCAGCTATCGACCTGAGGCGCTGAGCGGCCGGCCCATCCGAATGGCGCCCCGCCGTTTGCGGAGCGCCATCGGGTCTTCGTCAGTCGCCGTTACGACGGTTCGGCCGAGACCAGATGAGGTTGTAGCTCTGGCTGCCTTCGTCGGCGAGGAGGTTGGCGTAGATTGGGGCGGTGAAGCTCGGATCGTCGAGCTTGAGGCCCAGATAGGCGCGGCCCTCGTTGGACTGTTTGGACCAGCCGGCCCCGATTTCGACTCGACCGACGAGCACGCGGTGGCTGGGTGCGTTTTCGCCGCTGGCGCGCGTATCGGGAACGATACGGACCTTCTTGGCCTGGAGGGAAAAGGTAACGATCTCGCCGTGAAATTCGTTTTCGCCGGCCTGCTGGAAATTGCCGATAATAGCCATGTTCGTTCTCCTGACTGGTTTGTCCGAAGCCGCCCTGTGCGGCCTCGATAGCTGTCGTGAGACGACGGCCTGGCCGACTGCATCCACTGGGCCGCAGCGGAGCGGAGGACGGCGAAAGCCGAGCTTGTTGTCCCGCGAGGAATGCGGCGAAGCCGCAGGGGAAGAAGGTTGGCGAAGCCGTTGCAGGCAACGGCCGGACCGGCGTCAGACCCAGCCCTAAGAGAGGCCGTTCAGGGAGGGTCCGGGCATCCGTTCCAGAAGAACGATGCTGGCGATATCGGAATGTCCGCCATGCATCCGGCACAAGCGGCACGATCGATCCGCCCCGAAATCAGAGGCACGAGGTCTGGGCCTACCCGGTTGCCGCTCCAGCGGCCGCATCTTGATCCCGCCCCGCCGCCAAAGGTTCAGGCGATGAGAGCAGTCTTTGATGTCGAGAATTAACAGCAACGGGTCGCCTACTTGG
>NZ_RZRY01000229.1:0-8830 GCF_003998035.1 Mesorhizobium sp. M2A.F.Ca.ET.039.01.1.1
CTTCAAACCCAGGGCCTGCATCCTCGGCTCCGGGCCGGCCGGCACCACGATCGCCAGGAAGCTGGGCGCCGCCGGCATCCCGGTCGTCGTCCTGGAGGCGGGCTCGCGCGAGTTCAGCGACGAGTCGCAGGATTTCTACCGCGGTAAGACGGTTGGCGATTTCTA
The DNA here is from genome assembly GCF_003998035.1 of Mesorhizobium sp. M2A.F.Ca.ET.039.01.1.1. Lineage (NCBI taxonomy): Bacteria > Pseudomonadati > Pseudomonadota > Alphaproteobacteria > Hyphomicrobiales > Phyllobacteriaceae > Mesorhizobium > Mesorhizobium sp. M2A.F.Ca.ET.039.01.1.1. The sequence continues at coordinate 166 of NZ_RZRY01000229.1, forward strand.
CTTCGACCTCGACATCACTAGGCTGCGCTTCATGGGCGGCTCGTCCAATCACTGGGCCGGCTGGTGCCGCGTGCTCGACAGCCAAGACTTCGAGCCCAAGGCCTGGGCGCCGGACACCGGCTGGCCGATCAGCCGCGCCGATGTTGAGCCCTATCTGAAGGAAGTCCACGACATCCTCGAGCTTCCCGACTTCCGGCCCGACGTGCCGGTTTCGGACGACATACGCTGGGTGCAATTGATCAAGAGTCCTGCGGTTCGCTTCGGCGAGAAATTCGCCGACGAGCTCGACCGGAGCAAGAACATCGCCGTCGTGCTCAACACCTATGCGACCGAGCATATCGGCGACGGCAAGCGCGTCACCGGCGCGAAGCTGTGGTCGAACGGCCAGGACGCCGGCACTTTCAGCGCGGACTATTTCGTCACCTGCACCGGTGGGCTGGAAAACTCGCGGCTGCTGTTGTGGTCGAATGAGCGTTCGAATGGCGGCGTGGTGCCCAACGCGGCGGCGCTCGGCCGCTACTGGATGGAGCATCCGACCTTCGAGGGCGGCAACGCCATTCTCGCCAGCTATTCGGAGTTCGAGGTCGACGCCTCGAACGAAGCCTTCTTCTCGCCGACGCTTGCCGCGATGGAGCGGCTGCAGATCATGAATTTCGGCATCCGCCTGATCGAGAGCCCCTATCCCAATGTCAAGAAGTTGATCGCCGACCTCGCCTGCACCGCGCCGAACATGGCGGAGTGGATGTCTTCGCAACTGGACCAGAGGCTGCGTTGCGCCGCCCAGCTCTATGTCGCCTGGGAGCAGGCGCCACTCGCTTCGAACCAGATCGAGCTGTCGAAGACCGACGTCGATCACGCCGGCGTTCCGCGCATCGAACTGCACTGGAAGAAGTCGCCGCTCGAGCGCCGCACCCTGCTCGAGGGGCTGAAGCTCTTCGGCACGACGCTGGCGCAGAAGAATCTCGGCCGCGTCCGCATCGACGACTGGATCAGCAACGGCGGCGATTACCCGACCAACGAGGAGACCGCCGGCCACCATCATATGGGCGGCACCCGCATGGGCACCGATGTCTTGAAGAGTGTCGTCGACGTCAATTGCAAAGTGCACGGCATGGACAATCTCTATGTCGGCGCCTCATCGGTGTTCTGCACGTCGGGCCAGTGCAACCTACGACGACCATCACCGCGCTCGCCTGCCGCTTGGGCGAGCACCTCGGCAAGCTGATCGCCGTCTGATCTCCGAAACGCCGGCGGCGCCGGCGCCTGGTGTGGCAACCGGCGCCGCCTGGGCGCTTTTGGCGAAATTGCAACCGCGTTCAAAGGCCGTAGACGGCAATGCGCACCAGCACGGCCGCGGCGGCCAGCGCCACCAGCCGGCGTTGCCGTCATGCGCTGGCAGGACGCCACCCAGGCTTATGACGAGGCGGTGGGCGCGCGGCTGGGCCTGATCGCGGCCGAGCGGCATTGTCTGGGCCTGCTCTATGCTGGACCGCAATCGGCGGGCGCCGTGGCGGCGGCGACCGGACTGACGCCGGCCGCCGTCACTGCATTGATCGACCGGCTGGAGGCGCGCGGCTACGTCACCCGGGCCCGCAGCCTCGAGGACAGGCGCAAGGTGGTGATCGAGGCGACCGAGCTGACCAGGGAATTGTCGGAGCGCTATTACGGCACGATCGCGCGCGAGGGGGAGAAGGTGGTGGCGAGCTTCAGCAATGCGGAGCTCGCGACCGTCCTGCGCTTCATCAATGCCGCGCTGGACCTGCAGAGCGAGCAGTTGGCCAGGATCAAGGCCGAGCCCAATAAGGCTTAGACATCCGCAAGACAAAGCGGCTCAGCTGCCTCTCGGCAACTGAACCGCCCTGAATGTCGGTTGGGCGAAAACCGACCTCAGAACAATTCCAGGAAAAGCGCTGCCCAGTTTTCCGTCCGGAGTTGCGTAAAAAGCTCAGACCATCGACGGGTCGAGCGCCGGCCGGCCTTTGAACCGCGCCACGATGCCGGCAAGGTCTCCATTAGCGAAGGCATCGCGCAGCGCATCGAAGGACGGCAGCACGAAATAGGCGCGCTGAAACTTGTCGATCTCGTAGCCGGTGCGCATCACCGTCTCGAGGTCGAACCGCACATGGTGGGCGTCCTTGCTCTCGACCGCGAATTGCAGCTCGGTGAAGGACGACATCAAGCCGGCGCCGAACGCCTTCACGGGCTGGCCGGGTTCCTGGATGAGGCCGTATTCGGCGCTGTACCAGTAAAGCCTGGTGATCATCTCGTCGCCGCCGAGCGCGATCATGTCCTCCGCCTTCTCACCATACATCTGCATGAAATCGGCAAACACCGGCTGGGTCAGGATCGGCACATGGCCGAAGAAATCGTGGAACATGTCCGGTTCGACGATATAGTCGAGCTCCTTCTTCGTCCGCAGCCAGTTGGTGACCGGGAAGCGCCGGTTGGCGAGATGGTCGAAGAAGGGGCCGGCCGGAATGAGGCCGGGCACAGCGACGATCTCCCAACCGGTCAGCTTGCTGAGCTTTTCGCTCACCGCGTCGAAATCGGGAATCCTGTCGAGCAGCCCGAGCGCGGCGACGCCGTCCAGATAGGAACGGTGCGCGAGCTTCTGGGTAAGCTTCGTCTGGCGGTCGCACAGCGTGCGCCACACCGCCTGTTCCTCGGCGGAGTAGTCGTAGCCTTGCGCCACCGTGAAATCGCCGCGGCAGACCGAATAGTCGCCGCGAAGGCCCTGCGCCGCGCATTCGGCGGCGTAATCGGCAACGCTGATCGTCATCGTTTCCTCCTCTCAGATCGTGATCCGTGGATCGTGAAGCGGAGTTTAGAGGCGGCTGATGAGGCAAATCAGCCTTGTTTGTAGCTTGCCGGCGGATATTGAGGTAAAATCACTCCAATCAACGAGAGATCGACAAGACATGCCTCAGTTCGACGAATTTGAGATAAGGATGCTCGACATCCTGCAGCGCGACGGCCGCAAGCCCGTGTCGGAGCTGGCGCAGGAGATCGGACTGTCGACAACGCCTTGCGCGCGCCGCTTCGAGGCCTTGCAGGAAACCGGGATCATAAAGGGTTTTGCCGCCGTGCTCAGCCGCCGCGCCGTCGGCCTGACCGTCGAGGTGTTCATCCAGGTGCGGCTGGTCAGCCACAGCGACGGCTCACCTGAGAGCTTCATCGCGGCTGTGCAGCGTATGGACGAGGTGTCGTCCTGCTGGACGATGACCGGCGACCACGATTTCCTGCTGCATGTCATGGTGCCGTCGGTGGACGATTTGAACGCCTTCGTCATGCACCGGCTGATGCGGTTGCCCGGCGTGCGCGACGTCCACACGCAACTGGTGTTGCAGAACATCAAGGGCCCCGGCCATGTGCCGCTCAGCCATCTGCGGAAATAACCGTTCACCGGGGCGAATTTTTCCGGAAAAGCTGCGTGGAAACTGCTGAACCGCGCCAAGGTGGCTTCGTCATCGGCAATTAGCACAAGCGGACCAACATGGAGGTCCGCCTTGAACACCGTGCTGATCAACCCGCCGCATACCGCAATCGGCAGCCGCGTGCCCGACGACCATCTGCCGCCGCTCGGGCTGCTGGCGATCGGCGGCCCGCTGATCGATTCCGGCCACCAGGTTCGCCTCGTCGATGCCGAGTTTGGGCCGATGTCGCTTGCGGTGCTGGTCGATGATGCTCTGTGTGGCGATCCGGATCTCATCCTGATCGGCCATTCCGGCTCGACCTCGGCGCATCCGACCGCCTTGAAGATTGCCGAAATGATCAAGGCGCGCGCTCCGGGCGTCATCGTCATCTATGGCGGCGTGTTTCCGACCTATCACTGGCGCGACATCCTGACCGCGACCGATGTCTTCGACTTCATCGTGCGCGGCGAGGGCGAGGCGACCGCGACGGCGCTGGTCGAGGCAATCGAGATGCGCCAGCCGGTGGGAAGTGTCGCCGGCATCGCCTATCGCGACGATCTCGGCCGCCCGGTCGCGACGCAGGCGGCAATGACCATTGCCGACCTCGATGCCTGGCGCGTCGGCTGGGAGCTGATCGATCATCGCCGCTATTCCTATTGGGGCGGCAAGCGCGCGGTGGTCATGCAGTTCTCGCGCGGTTGCCCGCATCTGTGCAACTATTGCGGCCAGCGCGGCTTCTGGACCCGCTGGCGCCATCGCGACCCGGTCAAATTCGCCAGGGAGATCGCCTGGCTGCATCGCGAGCACGGCGTCGAGCTGGTGAATCTGGCGGATGAGAATCCGACCTCCTCGAAGAAGGCCTGGCGCGCCTTTTTGCACGCCATGATCGCCGAGAACGTGCCGGTGCTGATCGTCGGCTCGACCCGCGCCGACGACATCGTGCGCGACGCCGATATCCTCCACCTTTACCGCAAGGCCGGTGTCATCCGCTGGCTGCTCGGCATGGAAAACACCGACGAAGAAACGCTGTCGTTGATCCGCAAGGGTGGCAGCACCAAGTCGGACCGCGAAGCGATCCGGCTGCTTCGCCGGCACGGGATATTGTCGATGGCGACCTGGGTGGCCGGCTTCGAGGACGAGACCTTGCGCGATCTCTGGCGCGGCTTCCGCCAGCTCATCGCCTATGATCCCGACCAGATCCAGGCGCTCTATGTCACGCCGCACCGCTGGACGCCGTTCTTCCGCATCGCTGCCGATCGCAAGGTGATCCAGAAGGACGTGCGCCTCTGGGATTACAAGCACCAGGTGCTGGCGATGACCCGGCTGAGACCGTGGATGCTGTTCTTCGCCGTCAAGCTCATCGAGGTCGCCGTGCAGTCGCGGCCGAAGGCGATGGCGCGCATCCTCTTCCACCCCGATCCGGGGCAGCGGCATTCGATGCGCTGGTACACCAAGATGGGCCGCCGCGTCTGGTTCCGCGAGGTGTGGGGTTTTCTCGCCCGTGATCGCCGGGTCACGGACGGCCCGACGCTCGCCGAATTCTGGGGCGCGCCGCAGGACGCCGAGGAGGAATCAATGATCGTCCGGCGTCCGGTGAGAAAGCCGGCCGCAATTATCGAAGACCAGAGAAGATTAGCTGGCTAAAGGCAAGTTCACCGTTTGCAGAAACAACGAACTCGCGCGCTCTTTACGGAACGATCAGCGTGCCGGCGCCGTGCTCGGTGAAGAGCTCCAGCAGCACCGAATGCGGCGTCTTGCCGTTGAGGATGACGACGCCCTCGACGCCGCGTTCGATCGCCTCGATGCAGGTCTCGACCTTCGGGATCATGCCGCCGGACACTGTGCCGTCCTTGATCAGCGCCTTGGCTTCGGCGACCGTCAGCTCGTCGATCAGCTTCTTGTTCTTGTCGAGCACGCCCGGCACGTCGGTGAGAAACAAGAGGCGCGAGGCGCGGCAGGCGCCGGCAATGGCGCCTGCAAACGTGTCGGCGTTGATGTTGTAGGTGTGGCCGTCGCGGCCGGGCGCGACCGGCGCCAGCACCGGGATCATTTCCGAGCGCGCGAGAAGGTCGAGCAGCGTGCGGTCGACCTCGACCGGCTCGCCGACGAAGCCGAGATCCAGCACTCGCTCGATGTTGGAATCGGGGTCGATCATGGTCTTGCGCGCCTTTTCGGCGAACACCATGTTGCCGTCCTTGCCGCAAAGCCCGATCGCCCACTCGCCCTCGGCGTTGATCAGCGCCACGATCTCCTTGTTGATCGAGCCGGCCAGCACCATCTCGACGATCTCGACCGTCTTCTGGTCGGTGACGCGCAGCCCGCCCTCGAACTTGGATTCGATGCCCATCTTGGTCAGCATCGCCCCGATCTGCGGCCCGCCGCCATGCACGACGATCGGGTTGACGCCGGACTGTTTCAAGAGCGCGATGTCGCGGGCGAAGGCCTTGCCGAGCTCATGGTCGCCCATGGCATGGCCGCCATATTTCACCACCACTGTCTTGTTCTCGTAGCGCTGCATGTAAGGCAGCGCGCGCGAGAGCAGCGCGGCCTGCATTTCGGCGTTGGCGGCGACGTCCGTCATCGGTATCGATCCCAGCTGAGCATGTCTCCCGAAAGTGGGTTCCGGTTTCGGGATGAAGACATGCTTGAACATCAAGTCTTGATTGGCGGCCTCTTAGCGGGAATTGCCGCGAGCCGCAAACGGCTTTGCGGTCACAATGATGAAATCTGCCAATTCCCCGGCGCAGGGATTTTGACCGTTCGGCTATGTCTGCGTTGGCAGGCGGCATGCGGTTGAGATTGGCCGAAACGCCTAACCCAGTCGTCATCCACGGGCGGAGCAAGGAGCGTAGCGACGCGCGCAGACCCGAGGATCCATTCCGTGACATGCGGGCGCTGCTGCGGTGCAGAATTCTGTTCCGCTGCACTCTTCGATCAGGGTCACGGAATGGATTCCAGGGTCTCCGAGACGCCGCTGCGCGGCTGCTCCGCCCTGGAATGACGAGGTTGGAAGGTTTCAGCCGATCTCCAGCTAGCGACACCCCGATTCGTGAGATGCGTCGGGCCGGCCCGCGCCTGCTGGTGAACGACGCTTCCGCACCCGTTGCAATTAAATCGCAATCTTCTAATTTGCCGCCATGGCGCCGCAGGACATCAGCAAGCTGATCGTCCGGACTTCGATGAAGGACCGGGCCGCGTTCGATCTGCTCTACAAGCAGACCAGCGCGAAACTTTTCGGTGTCTGCCTGCGTGTCTTGAGGGACAGGGGAGATGCGGAAGAAGCGCTGCAGGAGGTCTTCGTCAAGATATGGACGAAGGCGGACCGCTTCGCGGTTTCCGATCTGAGCCCGATTTCCTGGCTGGTGGCCATCGCGCGCAACCATGCGATCGATCGCATCCGGGCGCGGCGCGGTCCTTCCGCCAACATCGACGCGGTCCTCGACGTCGCCGATCCGGCACCGGGACCCGAGGCGATGGCTGTGGCGGGCGGCGAGGCCGTACGCATCCACCATTGCCTCGACGAACTTGAAGAAGACCGGGCGGCGGCCGTCCGGGGCGCCTATTTGAACGGCGAAAGCTATGCCGAGCTGGCGGAGCGCTTCAAGGTTCCGCTGAACACGATGCGGACCTGGCTGCGGCGAAGCCTGCTCAAACTGAGGGAATGCCTGGAAAGATGACACTGGCGGAAGACAACGGACCGGAACGCGGAGGCGACGACCTGCTCGCCGCCGAATACGTTCTCGGCGTTCTGCCAGCCGACGAACGGCAGATCGCGTCCCGCCGCATCGACACCGAGACGGCGTTCGCCCGCCTGGTCGATGCCTGGGAGGTCCATTTCGCGCCGATGGCCGCCGCCTATGCCGCGGTCGAGCCGCCGGCGTCGGTCAAGGTGGCGATCGACCGGCGCCTCTTCGCGTCGACGGCTTCCACATCCGGCGCGCCCATTGGCAGCCTGTGGACAAGCCTTGCCTTCTGGCGCGGCCTCGCCGTCGCGGCCATTGCCGCCCTCGCTGTCTATGCCGCCCTGCCTTACGTCAATCCGCCGGTTCAGCCGCCCGGAACCAGGCTGGTCGCGTCGCTGGCCGCCGACAACAGCAACGTCAAATACCTCGCCGTCTATGACGCCGCCCGCCATGAGGTCGGCCTGTCGCTGGTCTCCGGCGATCACGCCGCCGGCAAGGACTTCGAGCTGTGGATGATCGAAGGCAAGAACGCGCCGGTCTCGATGGGCGTTATCCCCACCGGCCAGACCGCGCGCATGGCCGTTACCCCGGCTGTCCAGCAGAAGCTGGCGCAGGGCGCCGTGCTCGCCGTCAGCCTCGAGCCTTCGGGCGGTTCGCCGACCGGCCAGCCGACCGGCCCTGTCGTCGCCGCGGGTGACCTGAAGGGCATCTGATCCCCGCTTCGGCATAATCACGCCTATAAAGACCAATCGCAGTTTATCCTATTTCTGCCGAAGGCAGGGAAAGTCTGCCGACGTCATGAGCGGCGCGGATCAAATAAACCGCATGAAGAAAAAATCTTGCGACGGGCGTGAAACTAGATTTTCGGCGCACCCGTATCTCCTCACGTTCCCAAGAATGGGAAAAACAACCCGAGGAGACTGACACAATGCGTAAACTCGCCACCCTTTTGCTCGCCTCTACGCTCGGCCTTTCCGCGCTCGGCGCCGCTGCCTATGCCAATCCGATGGTCGGCGGCGCGCCGATGTACGCCAAGAAGAACATCATCGAGAACGCCGTCAATTCGAAGGACCACACCACGCTGGTCGCCGCCGTCAAGGCTGCCGGCCTGGTCGACACGCTGCAGGGCGCCGGTCCGTTCACCGTCTTCGCGCCGACCAACGAAGCCTTCGCGGCGCTGCCCGCCGGCACGGTCGACACGCTGCTCAAGCCCGAGAACAAGGACAAGTTGACCAAGGTGCTGACCTGCCATGTCGTCGCCGCCAAGGCCTTGGCCGCCGACGTGGCCAAGATGGCGAAGGCCGATGGCGGCGCCCACCAGGTCAAGACCGTCGGCGGCTGCGAGCTGACGCTGAAAGCCGAGAAGGGCAAGGTCACCGTCACCGACGAGAACGGCAATGTCGCCCACGTCACCATCGCCGATGTCCGCCAGTCGAACGGCGTCATCCACGTCATCGACAAGGTTCTCTTGCCGAAGATGTAACGAAGCGGGCCTGGCCGGCGAAGACATGGCTGAGCGCCGGCCGCGACATCCAAGATCCGCGCCGCCGGCAAGGGTGTGCTCCGCGC
>NZ_RZRY01000022.1:0-26457 GCF_003998035.1 Mesorhizobium sp. M2A.F.Ca.ET.039.01.1.1
GGCGAGCGCCGCCATGCGTTTGCGCAGGCCTTCGGCGAATGCGTCATGGATGCCCGCCTGGACGTAGAGCCTGTTGGCCGCCGTGCAGGCCTCTCCGGCGTTGCGCATCTTGGCGATCATCGCGCCGTCGAGCGCCGCCTCGAGATCGGCGTCGTCGAGCACGATGAACGGCGCATTGCCGCCAAGCTCCATCGAGCAGGAAATGACGTGCTTCGCCGCCTCGGCAAGGAGCAAGCGGCCGATGCCGGTCGAGCCGGTGAAGGAGAGCTTGCGCACCCGCGCGTCGGCCAGCATGGCCGCAGTCACCGGCCCTGGATTCGAAGTGGTGATGACGTTGACGACGCCCGGCGGCACGCCGGCTTCCTCGTAGAGGGCGGCAAGCGCGTAGGCCGTCAGCGGCGTCTCGCTGGCCGGCTTCAGGATGACGGTGCAGCCGGCGGCAAGCGCCGGCGCGATCTTGCGCGTGGCCATCGCCGGGAAGTTCCACGGTGTTATCAGAACGCAAATGCCGATGGGCTGGAAGTCGACCACGATCCGGTTCGCGCCGGACGGCGCAAGGCCGAACTCGCCGCTGATGCGAACCGCTTCCTCCGCGTTCCAGCGGAAGAACTCGGCCGCATAGGCGACTTCGCCGCGCGCGTCACGCAGGGCCTTGCCGTTCTCCAGCGAAATCAATGCGGCCAAAGTCTCGGCACGTTCGGTCATCAGCTCGAAGCAGCGCCTCAGGATCTCCGACCGCTTGCGCGGCGGGGTCTCGCGCCAGCCCGCCGCCGCCTGTGCCGCCGCCTCGACCGCTGCCGCGGCGTCGGCGAGCGTCGCGTCCGGAATCGCGGCGATCACAGCCTCGGTCGATGGGTCAACCACTTCGATGACGCGGCCGTCGGAGGAGGGTCGCCATTTCCCGCCGATGTAAAGGCCTTGCGAGAACGGGATGTATTCGGACATGTCGGAATCCTGATCAACTGTTAGGTGGGAAATGTTCATTGCAATCGGGCTCCTTCCCTCACATTGCCGCGGCCGACATGTCGCCGCTGTAAGCAGCCCTGACCAGGCGCTGCATCGCGGGCAGGTCGAAGGGGCGGGGATTGTTCTTGATCAGCCGGTCGATGCCAAGCGCCTGTTCCGCCGTCCAGTCGATCTTGTCCTCGGCAAGACCGAGGTCAGCCAGCGTCCGGGTGATACCGATGGCGTTGAACAGTCGCGCGACTTCCGTGATTGCGGCATCGGCCAGCTGACCGGCATCGCGGTCCTGGCGCGGCAGGCCAAGCGCAATGCCGATTTCTGCGATCTCCGAGGTTGCCGCCGACAGGTTGTAGCGCATCACATAGGGGAGCATCGTGGCGACGCCCAGGCCATGCGGCGTGTGGGTGAGCGCGCCGACCGGATACTGCACCGCATGGGCGGCGGCGGTTCCCGCCGTGCCGAAGGCGCAGCCGGCGGCCAGCGCTCCCATCATGACATCGGCCCGTGCATTTTCGTTCGACCCATCGCGATAGGCTGCTTCGAGGCTGCGGCCGAGGAGCCTGATCGCCAGAAGGGCGAAATGATCGGTCAGCGCGCTCTTGCCGACGAAGACATGGTGTTGCGCCAGATCGGCATCGGCGCCGCGCCTTGCCGCGGTGAAGGCCTCGATCGCATGCGTCAGCGCGTCGGCACCGGCGATGGCGGTCAGTGATGGCGGGCAGGTCGCTGTCAGGTCCGGGTCGCACAGCGCAACCGCGGCGATGAGATGTGGGCTGGAGATACCGACCTTCAGCGTCCGCTCCGGGTCGGAGATCACCGCGACGGGAGTAACTTCGGAACCCGTGCCGGCCGTGGTCGGCACAGCGATAAGAGGAAGGGTAGGGCCCGGCACCTTGAACTCACCATAATAGTCCTGGAGCTTGCCGCCATGGCTGATGAGCAGCCCGGCGCATTTGGCCATGTCGAGGCAACTGCCGCCCCCGACGCCGATCACCATGTCCGGCCTGAAATCCTTCGCCTCCGCGATACAGGCGCCGACGCTGTCGCGCGGCACATCCGGCAAGGTGCGGTCGTGGACGAGCGTGTCGATCCCGGCAGCCTTCAACCCATCGAGCATCTCGATGAACTCAGGCGTGCCGGCGAGCCTTTCGTCGGTGCAGATGAATGCGCGCTGGCCATGCCGGCCGGCAATGGCAGGCAGCGCATGGCGCTGGCCTTTGCCGAAGAGGATTTCGCGCGGGAGGCGCGCGGCTGCAAAGAGGGTCATGGATCGAGATCTTTCGAAAGAGACTGATGAAAAAACGTCGTGATCATCGGTAGGGGCCGCCTTCAGTTCGCAGGCCGGTGATTTGTCGGCTTCTTGCCCGCGTCATTGAGTGCGGAGTGCGGTTCATAGCCCATCCGTTCGTATCCTCTATAAAATCGTATAGGATATCCTATTGAATTGGCCGGAGCATCATGTTAGGCCTTGCTCCTGTCAAGAGGTAACCGATGGAAAATCCCGACCTGACGGTTGAAACCGAAGCTCGCTCAAGCGGCCGCATCCAGCGCGCCAACAGCTTGGCGGGCGATGTTTACGAAGCAATCTTCGCGCAATTGATGTCGCTGAAGATTCCGCCGGGATCGCGCATCACCGTCGACAACCTCGTCAGGGAATTCGACGTTTCACACACGCCCATCCGCGAAGCGCTCGGGCGGTTGGAGGGGGAGGGCCTGGTGGTCAAAACCCACCTGATCGGCTATCGCGCCGCCCCGCAAATCACCCGGCGCCGGTTTGACGAGCTTTACGAGCTGCGCCTTCTGTTGGAGCCCGCTGCCGCCGCCAAGGCTACGGCAGCGCTGGACGAAGAGCGCCTCGCGGTGTTGCAGGAAGCGGCGGGCGTGATGGCGCGGCGGGTGGGGAAGGACGAGCGCCTGCGCTATTCCAATTTCGCGCGGCAGGACGCGATCTTCCACGACAAGATCATGGAGTTCGCGCAGAACGAGCTCATCCGCGAGACGCTGAACCACCAGCATACGCATTTCCACATTTTCCGCCTGATGTACCACTCGCGCGTCACCGAAGAAGCGCTGGATGAGCACGAGGCGATTCTCGCTGCTTTCGCGGCCGGCGACGCGCATGCCGCCGAGAAGGCGATGCACGTGCACATTGAGAATTCGCGGGACCGCCTCCTGCCCGCCTTCGAGTAACCGCTCCCTTGCCGCCCGCATCGACGGAGATAGCGCTGTTGCGCCCGCAGCCGGCCTTCCGGTTGGCCCCGCGGTGCTGTGCGCCGAGGGGCTGTCCAAGCAGTACGGCGCCGTCACCGTGCTGTCGGATGTCACGCTCGACATCCAGCCCGGCGAGATCCATGCGATCATCGGCGAGAACGGCGCCGGTAAGTCGACATTCATGCGGCTGCTGTCCGGTTACATCGAGCCGACCGAAGGCACGTTGTCCATGGCGGGGCACCGGGTGCGCTTCAGCAGGCCGGACCAGGCTCAGGCCGCCGGCATCGCCCTGGTGCATCAGGAGATCCTGCTCGCCGATGCGCTGAGCGTCACCGACAATCTTTTCCTCGGCCGCGAGCTCACCAAGGGTGGCCTTGTCGATGATGCGCGCATGCGCCGCCTCGCTGCGGCAAAGCTCGCGGAGCTGGGCTGCGAGGTCTCGGCCACGTCTCTCGTGCGCGACATCTCGTTGGCGGATCGCCAACTGGTGCAGATAGCCCGTGCCTTGCTCGACGAGCATCGGGTGGTCATCTTCGATGAGCCGACAGCCGTGCTGACGGGGGGAGAAGTCGAGCGTCTCCTCACCATCATCTTCGAACTCAAGGCACGCGGCATCGCGGTCCTCTATATCAGCCACCGGCTCGACGAGGTGCAGCGGCTGGCCGACAAGGTCAGCGTCCTGCGCGACGGCAAATTGGTTGGCACCTATCCGGGCCATACACTGACGCAGATCGACATGGCGCGGCTGATGGTGGGCCGCGAGCTCAACGCGCTTTATCCCCAAAAGCAGGTGACGCGGACAAACGAGCCGATGCTGAGCGTCCGCAACGCCGTGGTTCCAGGCTTCGTCGAGGACGTGTCGTTCACCGTGCACAAAGGCGAGATTCTGGGCTTCGCCGGAATGATCGGCGCCGGGCGAACGGAGCTGTTCGAAGGAATGCTCGGACTCCGGCCGGGAATCGCTACGGTCGAACTCAACGGCGCTCCGGTTCGGATACGCTCCCAGCGCGAAGCCATAGAAGCCGGCATCGGTTATCTGACCGAGGACCGCAAGGGCAAGGGCCTGCTCCTGCAGGAGCGTCTCGGGCCGAACCTCACTCTGTCCGCCCTCGCCAGCTTGCATCCCGGTCTCATCGTAAGACGCGATCGCGAAGCGCGGGCCTTGGCGCAGGCAATCTCCAGCTACGACATTCGCCTGAAGAGCCTTGGCGCGCGGGCCGGGCAGCTCTCCGGCGGCAATCAGCAGAAGCTTCTGCTCGCCAAGGTGCTCCTGAGCGATCCGTCCGTCGTCATCATCGACGAGCCGACCCGCGGCATCGACATCGCCAACAAGGCGCAGATCTACGGCTTCATCCAGGATCTCGTGAGGCAGGGCAAAGCCTGCATCGTCATTTCCTCGGAGATGCAGGAACTGGTGGGCATCTGTGACCGCGTCATCGTCATGCGCGAGGGCAGGATCAGCGGCGAAGTCTCGGGCGAAACGATGACCGAGAGCAACATCGCGCTGCTGGCAACCAGCTCGCGTGCGCACGTCGCCCAGGGAGGAACAAAGTGACAGCGCTTACCCAGTCCGCGCCGGCGCGAAGCGAGCGGCAATACCAATTCTCATGGGCCGACGCCGGCCCGTTCCTTGCGCTTGCGGCGCTGCTTGCGCTGGGATTCCTGGTCAATCCCGACTTCCTGTCCGCAACGAACCTCAGCAACGTGATCACGCGCAGCGCCTATGTCGCCATCATCGCCGTTGGCGCGACATTCGTCATCTCGTCGGGCGGCCTGGACCTGTCCGTGGGCTCGATGGTGGCTTTCATTGCCGGCATCACCATCATGTTCATGAACATGATGGCGCCGAGCCTCGGCCTCTGGGCCATTCCGGCTGGAATGGCGATCGCGGTCGTGACGGGGCTGCTGTGCGGCCTGGCGAATGGCGTCATCGTCACCGTGGGCAAGATCGAGCCGTTCATCGCCACGCTCGGCACCATGGGCATCTTCCGGGCGCTTATCACCTACATGACCAACGGCGGCACGATCCCGATCGACAAGTCGCTGCGCGAGGCATACCGGCCGGTCTATTTCGGAACCCTGGGCGGGATCCCAATTCCTATCCTGATCTCCGCGATCGTCGCGGTGCTTGGCGCCTTTGTCCTCTACAAGACCAAATATGGCCGCAGATGCGCCGCCGTTGGCGCCAACGAGGACGTGGCGCGCTACTCCGGCATCTCGGTCATCAAGACGCGCACCATTGCCTATGTCATCCAGGGAGCCTGCGTCGCCATCGCGGCCATCTGCTATGTGCCCCGGCTCGGCGCCGCCACACCCACCACAGGACAGCTCTGGGAGCTGCAGGTCCTCACCGCCGTCGTCATCGGCGGAACCGCGCTTCGCGGCGGCAAGGGGCGCATCTGGGGCACGATCGCCGGCGCGGTGATCCTGGAACTGATCGCCAACCTGATGGTGCTCTCCGACTTCGTTTCCGAATACCTCGTCGCCGCGGTTCAGGGCGTCATCATCATCATCGCCATGCTCGTGCAGCGCTTCTCCAAATAATCCGTCTCGGGACCGGGCGGATGCCTGTGTTTGATTGGTCCTCATCTCTGGGAGGTTTGTAATGTTCAGTAGAAAATGGTTTGCGGCCGTGGCCGTCGGCGCGTTGGTGGTCGCCGGCCAGGCGCTGGCGGCCGACAAGAAGGTGGTCGCCGTGTCAATCCCGGCGGCGGACCATGGCTGGACGGCTGGCGTGGTCTATCACGCCCAGGCCGCCGCCAAGGAAATCAACGCGGCCTTTCCCGATGTCGAGGTGGTGGTGAAGACCTCGCCGTCCGCGGCCGATCAGGTCAGCGCGCTGGAGGACCTTTCAGCCAGCCGCAAGCTCGATGCGCTGGTCATCCTGCCCTACACCTCGGAGGAGCTGACCCAGCCGGTCAAGGCGATCAAGGACATGGGCACCTTCATCACCGTCGTCGACCGCGGCCTGACCGATGCCTCGATCCAGGACCTGTACCTGGCCGGCGACAACATCGCGGTCGGCGCCAACACCGCGAAGTTCATGATCGACAAGCTCGGCGGCAAGGGCGACGTGGTCGTGCTGCGCGGCATCCCGACCGTGATCGACGACGAGCGCATCAAAGGTTTCCAGGACACGATCAAGGGCACCGGCATCAAGGTGCTCGACATCCAATACGCCCATTGGAACAGCGACGAGGCGTTCAAGCTGATGCAGGACTACCTCGCCAAATATCCGCATATCGATGCCGTCTGGGCCAATGACGACGACATGCTTCTCGGCGTGCTCGAGGCGGTCAAGCAGTCGGGCCGCACCGACATCAAGCTGGCGCTTGGCGGCAACGGCATGAAGGACATCGTCAAGAAGGTGATCGACGGTGACGCCGTGACGCCCGTCGAGACGCCTTATCCGCCTTCGATGATCAAGACGGCCGTCTACATGACTGTGGCCAATCTGATCGGCCAGGCCCCCGTTCGCGGCCACGTCAAGCTCGATGCGCCGCTGATCACCCAGGCCAATGCCAAGGAATACTACTTCCCGGATTCTCCCTTCTGACAATCGGCAAACCGAACTTTGCGACAGCCAGGGCGCGGCAGCGCCTTGGCATTCCCAAAATCGAAAGGACAAGTCATGCCAGCCAAGAAAATACTGATGCTGACCGGTGAGTTCACCGAGGAATACGAAATCTTTGTCTATCAGCAGGCTATGGAAGCCGTCGGTCACACCGTGCACGTCGTTTGCCCCGACAAGAATGCCGGCGACGTAATCAAGACCTCGCTGCACGATTTCGAGGGCGACCAGACCTATACCGAGAAGCTCGGCCACTATGCGCTGATCAACAAGACGTTCGCCGACGCGGAGAAGCAGCTCGATCAGTACGACGCCGTCTATTGCGCCGGCGGCCGCGGACCGGAATACATCCGCACCGACAAGCGCATTCAGGCGATGGTGCGTCATTTCCACGAAACGAAGAAACCGATCTTCACCATCTGCCACGGCGTGCAGATCCTGATCGCGGTCGATGGCGTCGTACGCGGCAAGAAGGTCGGTGCGCTGGCGGCCTGCGAGCCGGAAGTGACGCTCGCCGGCGGCACCTATATCGACCTGTCTCCGACGGAGGCTTATGTCGACGGCACGATGGTTTCGGCCAAGGGCTGGACGGCTCTCGCCGCCTTCATCCGGGAATGCCTGAAAGTGCTCGGCACGGAAATCCGGCACGGGTAAAGCATGTCTCCCGAAAGTGGGAACCGGTTTCGGGATATAGACATGCGCAAATCAAAAACCTAAAGCGCACGGAGCGAATCTGAAAGATCGCGACGCGCTTTAGGATCCGGCGGGATGCAGAAAGACTTGGAGCGGGTGGCCGGTTCTGGATGGAAGGTTCGCCGCTCCAAGTGCCCAACGATTGCAATCCTTCATCTGTCGAAGAATGACCATTCTTCGACAGCAGCGGAACCGGGAATATCGAACCCTGGAATCTGGCCAGCCTTCCGGCCAACCAAATCGATGCTTGACCCGTCGTCGTTCAGAGCCGACAGATTCTAGACACCTGCAGCAAATCTCTCGCTTGCGACCCGGATATGCCGCTTCGCGCGGTCCATCGAACTCCGGATTGGAGTAGCTGGAGACAGTTGCAGGGAAACGACGCCTCATGACATCGGCCAATATTCTGATCTGCGATTTTGTCGGCCTCCGGTTTGGGGCCGATGGCAATCCCGACCATAGCGAGGTCAAGGCCTACATCGAGGCCAAGGGGGGCGTGTTCCACCAGACAGGCATCGCCAAGGCCGGCGCGCTTGACCCCGGCAAGCTGCATTTCTTCTACCAGCCGCAATTGAGCACGCGCGACGAATTGCTGGCCGAGGCCGGCGACGGCCGCTACGACGCCGTCATCGCCGCCGCGACGTTCATTCCGGCCGAGACCAGATTCCGGCTCGGCGGGGTGCGCATCGGCGCCGGCACCGGCAATATGGGCTCGGCATCCTGGAGCGGCGGCAGCGGCGAAGGCGGCGAAGCGCCGCTGATGAACACGCCCGGCATCAACAGCCGCGCCACCGCGCAGATGGCCATGAAGGCGCTGCTGAAAGTCAGGCCTGACCTTCCAGTTGACAAGCTCAACGCCCTCGTTGCCGGCGGGCAGTTCGATACGGGAAAGGACCTGCGCCATTACCCGACCGAGAAGCTCGAAGGCAAAAGACTGGCGGTGATCGGCTATGGCAATATCGGCCGGGAATTCGCCAGGCTCGGCCAGGCCTTCGGCATGCGGGTCGCCATTCATGCGCGGCCCCGTCACCAAAAATGGATCGAGCTGGAAGGCTTCGACTACGCCGCGACCATGGAAGACGCGGCGCGCGGCGCCGACGCTCTTTCAGTCCACCTTGGCCTCGGTGCTTTCGATCCCGGCGCGCAACGATACGCCAATGCCGGACTGATCGGAGATGAAGTCCTCTCCCTCCTCAATCACGGCGCCGTGCTTATCAACTATGATCGCGGCGAGCTGGTCGATGTTGCAGCGCTGGAGCGCGCGCTGGCGTCAGGGCGCGTTTCCCATGCGGCGATCGATGCGGACCTGTTCAAGAACGGCGGCAAGCTTTCAGGACCAATGCTGCCCTATCTCAAACTGGTCGAAGCCTATGGCCCGCGTCTGGAGCTCCTCCCGCATGCCGCGGCCGACACCGATCATCCCTCTCGCGTCGCCGGCGCCAAGCAGGCGGTCGACCAGATCCACGCGGTCATCACCGAGCGTCACGTCACCAATCTGAAAGGCTCGTTGCCTCCGGGTTTCGTCGATATGGGTGCGAAAGTCCCTCCCGGTATCGGCGGCATTACGCCCCGGCACCTCGCGGCACTCGCCGCGGACCAGGCGGTTGCCGCCGACTTGGCCGGTGCGGGCGCTGTGGTGGCCGGATTCTGGGAGCGTCTCCTGGCTGCATCCGTGCAAGAGCGGGAGGCGTTGCTCTCTTCGGAGGGCGAGGTTTTCGCCGAAGCCGCGAACCGGCTCTCTACCTTGCTGCGTAACCATCATCTTTCCGGGCCGTTCACGTCAAAATAATCCTTAGGTTTCGCTCTCAGTCTCCAGCGAGCACCAACTCGTCCTGGATGTGTTGCTGGCGCGCGACTCCGAACACGCCAGCGCTGGCATGCTGACGCATCTGAGGACCGTCGAACCAACCTTTTGGGGAGGTAGCCGCCCGGACGGCGGAGCCCCGAGTCGACATTGCAAGAGGATGTCACTATATAGCGCCTGCTCCGGCTCGGGCCGGGGCAGCGTTGACCGGGAAGCCGCGATACGGTTTGTGATGCAAATGCGCTGTCGAAATTAGAAAAAGGCAAGTAAAAACAACGACGACGGCCTTCTGTCGATCCCGGCCCATCATTCCATCATTCTCAATGATCTGAACGTGCACCTCGAACCCTTCCATTCCTGCGGCTCTGCGTCTCATGGCCAAGATGTCTTGTCTCATGGCCAAGATGTCTTGCCGGTCGGGGGCGACTCGGTTCGAATAGCGCATGCATCCTTTGCAGGGTGCGGACGTTCATGGCTACCAACCGGCTTTGCCGCCAGGGAAGAAGCAGTATGAGTGAACATGCGATCGAGTTCTTGCGCGGATGGATTGGCGAGAAAGTCCAATGCCAGCATTCGCCGATCCAGATCGAGCAGGCCGAGACTCTCGCCAAGGAGTGCTGCGCCAAAGCCGCCGAGGCAGGCATTCTGCTCGAGGACATCCAGGAAGAGGTCGGCGACATCCAGGAACTGATCGCGTCGCGCCTCGAGGAGGCCGCCGAAGAGGGCAACAGCGAAGCAAGGCCCGACAAGCCGGCGGAGTGAAAACGTGCCGGCGCGGGCAGACGGTATTTCTTAGCCGAATTTCTCCTTTAGCCAGTCCTTCGGCAGCGCCGGCACGAAATTGCCGTCGCGTCCCGTCATGTCCTCATTGGCGGTGAGCGCGTTGAGGATCGCCTCCTCGACGCCTTGCACGACCGCGTCGAAGAACGGATCGATGTCGACATCGGGGATGAACTCCGCGCGTCCGATGCGCCCGGAAGCGCCAAGCGCCGCCTCCGGATTGGCGGTCGAGAACGCCAGAAAGATATCGCCCGAACTGTGGTAGCCATAGCCGCCGGTCATGGCGATGCCGAGCGGCACGCGCCGGGCGAGCCGCTTCATCTGATGCGGTAGGAACGGGGCGTCGGTGGCGACCACGGCGATGATCGAACCCTTTTCGGCGCGCGCCGTCGCCTCGCGGATCGCCGGGTCGACAAGCTCCTGCCCGATGCGCCGGCCGCGAATGGTGAAATTGTGCCTCTTGCCGAAATTCGACTGCACGAAGACACCCAGCGTGTAGCGCTTGTCTTGCCATTCGACGATGCGCGAGGCGGTGCCTGATCCGGCCTTGAAGCCGAAGGTGATCATCCCGGTGCCGCCGCCGACGCTGCCTTCCTCGATGGCGCCGCCGCCGGCCCTGTCGAGCGCGGCGACGACATGCTCCACGCTCACATGATGGCCATTGATGTCGTTGAGGAAGCCGTCATAGGTCTCGGCCGCCACCGGCAGGCCCCAGCCTGTGTCGAGCGCGGCTGGCAGCACCTTGTGCATCCAGCGCAGCGTGGCGTCGCGGGTGACGCCGCAGGAATGCGTGTTGGTGATGGTGACCGGGAAGTTGAAGGCGCCGGTCTCCTCGATGATATGCGTTCCTGTCAGCTCGCCATTGCCGTTCTGGCTGAACACGCCGGCGAAAACCGGCGTCGCGAGTTCCTGAACCGGCCTTGGCAGGATCGCGGTGACGCCGGTGCGCACCGGTCCGTTGCCGACACGCAGCGGACCATCGCCGGAAATCAGCGTCGTGTAGCCCACCGACACGCCTGGAACGTCGGTGATGGCGTTGAAACGGCCTGGCGTGCCGTCGAGCGCGATGCCGAAGGAGCGCAGGCGCGGCTTGCCGGAAGGCGTGCGAAGATGCGGGTCGTGACTGCTCATGCGGTCCTCAGAACAACGAGCCCTGATTGCCCGGCTCCCTGGCCTTGGCGGACGGCTTCGCGGCCAGCTTCGGCCGCGCGACGCCGCTGGTGGCGATGGCCTCGGCAGTGCCGTCGGCGAATTCAAGCTGCAGCGCCGCGCCCGGCGCCAATTCCGCGACCCGCTTGATGACGGCGCCGTCGGCGTCCTTGACCAGCGCGAAGCCGCGCGCCAGCACGGCTTTGTGCGAAAGAGTGGATAGCAGCCGGTCGGCCTGGGTCAGCGCCGCGCGAATCCGGTCGAGCCGCCGTGCCAGCGCCTGGTCCTGCCTGCGCGACAGTCCGGCCAGCGCGTCGGCCTGCAGCTTCTGGCGCCGGGCGATCGGAGCCGGCGACAGGCGCGTCGAATTGCGCTGGAAGCGCTGGCGCCGCTCGCGCACGATGGCGAAGAACGCCGCCCGCGCCCGCGCGATGTCGCGGCCGGTCAGTGTGCGGGCCTCGTTGACGCGCCGCGACAGGGTCGCCGGCGTCAACCTTTGCCGCTCCAGCGTCGCCCGCTTGCGCTCGATATTCACCGTCAGCCCGCGGCCGAGGCGGCAGGTCGCATCGTCGAAACGGCGGCGCGGCAGCGCCGGCAACTGGTCGGGCGAGGGGAGCGCGCGCGCCGCCGCGCGCACCGCCTGGCGTTTGCGCTCCAGATGCCGCGAAGCGCAGGCATTGAGCCGCGCGCCAAGGCTGGCCAAGGTAGCCTCCAGGTCCGCCCTGACCGGCACGGCGATCTCGGCCGCGCCCGTCGGCGTTGGCGCGCGCCTATCGGCGACGAAGTCGATCAGAGTCGTATCGGTCTCGTGCCCGACGGCCGAGATCACGGGGATGGACGACGCCGCGACGGCACGTGCCAGCCCTTCGTCGTTGAAGCCCCAGAGGTCTTCGAGGCTGCCGCCGCCGCGCGCCACGATCAAAACGTCGGGCTGGCGGATAGGTCCGTCCCAAGTCAGCGCGTTGAAGCCGTTGACGGCCGCGGTGACTTCCTTGGCCGTCGTCTCGCCTTGGACCCGCACCGGCCAGACCAGCACATGGAGCGGAAACCGGTCCTTGATGCGATGAATGATGTCGCGGATCACCGAGCCCGTCGGCGAGGTGACGACGCCGATGACCTTGGGCATGAAGGGCAGCCGCCGCTTGCGGCCGGCGTCGAACAGGCCTTCGGCCTGCAGCCGGCGCTTGCGCTCTTCGAGCAGCGCCATCAGCGCGCCGGCGCCGGCCGGCTCAAGATTGTCGATGACGATCTGGTAGTTGGATTTGCCGGGATAGGTCGTCAGCCGGCCGCTGGCGATCACCTCCATGCCTTCCTCGGGGCGGAATTTCAGCCGCGCCATGGTGGTCTTCCAGACCACGGCATCGATCCGCGCCCGGTCGTCCTTCAGCGCGAAATAGGCGTGGCCGGACGAATGCGGGCCGCGATAGCCGGAAATCTCGCCGCGCACCCGCACATTACCGAAGGCGTCCTCGACAGTGCGCTTCAGCGCGCCGGAAATCTCGCTCACCGTGTATTCGGTGGCGTTGCTGCGTGATTCGGTTGCTGTTTCATTCATCGCCGGATTGGGGAACGCTTATCGGCTCGCGTCAAGCCGGGAGAACCCCTGCTAATATTATAACGTGATTTTAAGCCCGATTTGCTTTCACTGACGGCACAAGAGCCGGCCAGGAAACGCGATGAGCGCACGCCACGACAGCAGCCCGTTGCCGCACCAGGTCACGTTGACCGTGCTGACGCTTGCCGCTTTCGCGTTGGCGATTGTCGTCGGCTTCGGCTTCTACGCCGCCAATCAGGCCGACGAGGCTTCACTCGAACGGCAGAAGATTTTCATCGCCGATGGGCTGAACGACCAGATTGCCGCGGTCCAGCGCGAGCAGGAAAGCGTGACGGTCTGGGATGACTCGGTAACCAATGTGAGGGCGGGCAATCAGGCCTGGATCGAGGAAAACCTCAGCACCTGGATGTACAGCTACTACGGCCACAACCGGGTCTACATCCTTGACGCCGCCAACCATGCGATCCACGCCATGCGGGAAGGCAAAGTCGTTGCGGCGTCGGCTTTCGGCGAGGACGAGCCGGAATTGCGGCCGACCATCGACAAGCTGCGCCACATGTTGGGTGAGCCGCTGAAAGCCGACGCCTCCGGCCAGCCGGCCAAGATGGTCGCGCAGGATCTCGTCTCGCTCCAGGGAAAGCCCGCTATTTTGAGCGTCATGCCGCTGGTGCCGAGCTCGGATCGCGTCAGCCAGGCGCCTGGCACGGAATATCTGCATATCTCCGCCGAGTTCATCAACGATGCCGTCATCGGCAAGATCGCGGCAAAATACCTGCTCGATGGCGCGCGCCTGGTGCCGTTGTCCGAGCCGGTTGGCCCGGCCGCCGTGCCGCTGGTCGATTCGCGTGGTGTTATCCTCGGCTATATCGGCTGGGACCAGTTGCGGCCCGGCCTTACCTTGGTGCGCAAGATCGCTCCGGCCTTGGCGATCGCGCTGCTCGTGGCGGGCGGCGTTCTGGTGTTCCTGCTGCGCCGATTGCGTCGCGCCTCAGCCGCGCTGCAGACCAGCCAGGACCAGGCGCAATATCTCGCCTTCCACGACACGCTCACCGGCCTGCCTAACCGGGCGCTGTTCGAGGACCGGTTGCGGCGCATGCTGCTCTTCGCCGGCCAGGACGGAACGCACGTTGCGCTGCTTTACCTCGACCTCGATCGCTTCAAGCACATCAACGACACGCTCGGCCATCCGGCCGGCGACGAGCTCGTGCGCCAGACGGCGGCGCGGCTCAAGCATACGATCCGCGAAGCCGATACTGTCGCGCGGCTCGGCGGCGACGAGTTCGCTGTGATCCTGCTCGACATTCCCGACGCCGGAAGCGTCGAAGATATCGCCGAAAGGCTGCTTATGAAGCTGCGTGAGCCGTTCAGGCTCATTGGCGACCAGGTCTTCGTCGGCGCGAGCATCGGCATCGCACTCTCGTCCGGACCGGATACGGATGCCGACGACCTGCTGCGCAAGGCCGACATCGCGCTTTACGAGGCCAAGAAGAACGGTCGCGGCCGCTACGAGGTGTTCGCCGGCGACATGGACGATCTCTTGTTGCGCAAGCGCAAGGTCGAGTCGGAACTCCGCAAGGCGCTGGACGGCGACGGCGGCATAAAGCTCGCCTATCAGCCGGTTTTCGCGGCCGACGGCCGCCGGATTCTCGGGGCCGAAGCGCTGATCCGCTGGGGGCATGAGGTGCACGGCGCGTTGCCCGCGGCGCAGTTCATCGCGATTGCCGAAGAGCGCGGCCTCATCGGCGAGCTCGGCAAATGGGCGCTGAGCGAAGCGTGCCGCTTTGCCGCCGGGACCGAACTTCCCTGGATCGCCGTCAACATCTCGCCGATGCAACTGCGCGATGCCGGCTTTGCCGAACAGATCGCCGGCATCCTGAAGGAAACCGGACTCGACCCGTCCCGCCTGCAGCTCGAGACCACCGAGAGCGTTCTGCTCGAGCACAATGACACGATTGGCGCCGTGATTGCCGCGCTGCGCCAGTCCGGCGTGCGCATCGTGCTCGACGATTTCGGCACCGGCTACTCTTCCCTTAGCTATCTGCGTCGCCAGTCGATCGACAAGCTGAAGATCGACCGCTCCTTCGTGCGTCTGCTCGACGAGGACGAAAGCGCCCGCGCAATCGCCAAGACGCTGATCGAGTTGGCGCTGGCGCTCAAGGTGGAAGTGACCGCCGAAGGCGTCGAGACCGACGCGCAGAAGGCCTTGCTGGTCGGCATGGGTTGTCACCAGATCCAGGGCTATCTGCTGTCGCCGCCATTGGAGCCCGGCCAGTTGCTTGCGCTGCCGGGTGTTTCGTCAGCCGGCCCGGAGCGTTCCGTCGCTCGGGCCTAGAGCAGTTCGTCATTTCACGGAAACGGCGAACTGCTCTATCTATTTGTTTCAACGCAATTCCTGACGGAAAACCGCTTCACACTTTTCCTGGAATTGCTCCCGCCTTACCAGCCAGGCATGATCTGGTTTGCCTTGACCCTTTTCATCTTGGCAAAGGCGAGCGCGGCGAAGTCGAAGCTTCCCGCCTCTTCGCTCACCGGCACGGAAATGTTGTCGAGGCTTTCGGCGATGTGACGGGCCAAGGCGTCGACGATCTCCGGCTGTGAGGTCTGGCCGCGCATGATGCCGATGCGGCAGTCCGGCAATTGGCCGAAGCCGTCGGCCTCGCCGAGCACGCGCATGCCGGGCCTGAGCGCGCATTCCGGCAGCACCGAGACCGCCAGGCCTGAAAGCACGGCCGCGGTGATCACGGTGGCCGAGAAGCTGGAGAACAGCACGCGGTAGTCGCGGTTCTGCCGGTCGAGCACGTCGACAGCCGCACGCCGCCAGATGCAGTTCGGCCGGCCGAACGCCATCGGCAGGGTTTCCTGTTCATGCGTGGCGTGGTTGGCCGAGGTGACCCACAAAAGCGGCTCGCGACGCACCACTTCCGACTGGCCGCGCGTGTCGTTATGCGTGACCAGCGCGAGGTCGAGATTGCCGCGCTTGATGTGTTCGACAAGCCCCGGCGTCGGCTCGCAAACCACCGTCAGCTCGACACGCGGATTGGAGCGCGAGAAACGCGCCATGATCTCGGGCAGGAAGCGGTCGGCATAGTCGTCCGGCGTGCCGATGCGGATCGTACCTTCGAGGCGCTGGTCGTCGAAGGCCGCGAGCGTCTCGCGGTTGAGGTAGATCAGCCGCCGCGCGTAGGAAAGCAGCCGGTCGCCCTCCTCGGTCAGCTTGTTGGTGCGGCCGTCCTTTTCGAACAGTGGCTTGCCGATCCGCTCCTCCAGCCGCCGCATCTGCATCGACACGGCCGACTGCGTCCGGTGCACCTCCTCGGCCGCGCGGGTGAAGCTGCCGGTGTCGGCGATCGAGATGAAGGTTTGCAACTGATCGAGGTCAAGCGGCGCTTTCATCGGTCCAACCTATCATTGATGTTGATGCTAGAGATTAAAAACATTCGTTGGATTAATCAATCGCGCGATGGCAAATTGTCATTGTCCACATGAGAACAGTGCATGTCGCCCAGAAGTGGTTCCCGGTTCTGGGGACAACGACATGCATCACATCAATGAATGGAAACCGGAACGGCGCTTCTCCCAAGGCGCCGATTGGCTGGTTTCGTCCGCTCGACTCCTGGAAGGAGAGACTGAAATGACCACGATTGAATTCGCCTCCGAGACTCCGCGCATCACCACGCGTCCGGCCGTTGCGACGCTTGTGGTCAATGCCATCGCCAACAGCTACCGCGCCTGGAAAAACCGTCGCGCCTTCTATCGCCTCGGCGAGATGTCCGACGCCGAGCTGGCCGATATCGGCCTGACGCGCGCCGACCTCCATGTCGCCATCGGCGTGCCCTTCGGCCGCGATCCGACGGCGAAGCTGCGCGTGATCGCCAGCGAGCGCGCCGACACGATCGAGGACCTTGCTCGTAAGGTAGGCTGAAGGGCGGCGTTTCCTCGGATTTCCCGTCGCGCTGAACCTTTTCACGGCTCGGCGCGACCAAGCTTCATGCAGGCTCCCACACTCCCTGCCGGTTCCCCGCCGGCCAGCCTGCACATTGCCCGGTTCTCCTCCAGGACCGGGCATTTTTTATTTGCTTCGACACATGACGGAAGCGTTGGTTTCCGCCACACGCAATTTGGTGAAACCAGCAAGGCCGTTTAGGGACGCAGGCTCTAGTCTGGCGCCATCTGGCAATCGGGGCCGACCCACTTACCCGTGGTAATATCCAGCTCGGCATCCATGTTTGCGGCGCTGCACACGGGATAACGATCGTCACCCTGTCGGGCCTTGCTGCGGCTTCTGTATTGATTGACGAGGGTATCGTGGTCGGGCTGCTGCGAGCCTCCCTGCCGCAGTGAAAGCTGCATCATGCAATTGGCGAAAGCATCCGTACCTTGTTCAAAACCGAAGCCAACGCATTGCGCCTCGTTCTTCGAGCTTTGGCCGGCGTTTCCGTTGCTTGTTGTGCAGCCCATCAGCGATGCGGCAAACATCAGTAGCAACATAGAGGACGAAGGGCGCATCCCGCTTTTCCTTGTGATCCAGAATACTCGGTAGTGAGTTGTGGTCGAAAGCCCCTGCAAGCAGTCGCGGCGAGGATTGCGGCGCATCTGCTTGGGTCTCTTGCTCGCGGAACGCCGCTCCGGCGGCGTTCAGGGTTCACCGCCGGTCCATGTCGCGCTTGAACTGGTCGAAGATCGTCTCCAGGCCCTTTTGATATTCGTCGCGCTGCTGCGCACCGGTCTCGAACATCTTGCCGAAGATGTCGTCGAACGGGTTTCGCGGACGGCCGCTCGGGTTGGTTTGCGGCTGTTGCGGCGCGCTCTGCTGCGGTTGGCGCTGTTGCGGCTGCGGCGCCGGCTGCCCGCCGGGCACGCCGAAGCCGCCACCGCCCTGGCGCAGCATCTCCTCGAAGATCTTGCCGAGCGGATTGTCGCCATAGGGGCTTTGCGTCTGCTGCGGCTGGCCTTGCGGCTGCGCGCCGCCGCCGAACATGTCCTGCAACACCTTGCCGAGCGGATTCTCGCCATAGGGATTGGGCGCGGGTTGCGGCGTCTGGGGCGCTGGCGCGACGCCGCTTTGCCGCATCATCTGCTCGATGATCTCGCCGAGCGGATTGCCGCTGCCGCCGAAGCCGCCGGCGGC
Organism: Mesorhizobium sp. M2A.F.Ca.ET.039.01.1.1; assembly: GCF_003998035.1. Taxonomy (NCBI): domain Bacteria; kingdom Pseudomonadati; phylum Pseudomonadota; class Alphaproteobacteria; order Hyphomicrobiales; family Phyllobacteriaceae; genus Mesorhizobium; species Mesorhizobium sp. M2A.F.Ca.ET.039.01.1.1. Next base: position 17,855 of record NZ_RZRY01000022.1, read on the forward strand.
CTGCATCTGCCCCCCAGTCAACTGATTGTTGGTCTGCTTGAACAGCCCGCCCATCATCATCGAGGCCATGGCCGGCAGCATCTGCTGCAACACCTGCTGGCTGAGCCCCGTCGCCTGCGCGGCCTGGTTCGCCACGGCGCGCGACAGGTCCTTCGAGCCGAACAGATGGCCGAGAATGCCGTTGCCCTCATCGATGCCTTGCGGCGAAAAGGCTCTTGTCGCGTCCTCGAAATATTTGGCGTGCTGCCCACTCGCCATCGCCGTCATGAAGGCGCCCATCCCGTAGGGATCGGCGGTGTAGCGCTGGAGCCCCTGTGAGAAGGCGGGCAGCAGCGCCTGGACCGCGGCCTGCGTCTGCTGCATCGAAAGCCCATATTGCTGGGCCAGCGCCTGCATGCCGGCGCCATTCTGGGCTTGGGCAAAAATGTCGAACAGGGAAGGCATTGGGTTCTCCTCCGACAATATCCTCGTCGGAGAGCCTAGTTCGTTTCCATCACCGATTGAAGCGGCTTTTGCTGCCCAACCGCTCGGCGTACACCGGACAGTTAATAGGCATATTCCATGAACACCGGCTCGATCGAGCCGCCCCAGCGCGTGTGGTAGGCCGACAGCATCTCCTCGGCGCTGGTGGTGCCGCGCGAGACGACCTCGTCCAGCGTGTTGAGGAACGACGTCTCGTCATAACCGTCGCGGTTCTTCTTGCCGCGGTTCTTCAGGCCCATGCGCGAGATGGCGAGCACGTCGCGGGCGACGTCGCGCAAGGTGGCGTTGCGGAACGGCGCCGCGATGCCAAGCTCCGGCACGGCATTGCGCATCGCCAGCGCTTCCCGATAGGTCCAGCTTGCGGTCAGCGCCTCGACGGCGTCCAGCGCCTGCTCGTCATAGAGCAGCCCGACCCAGAAGGCGGGCAGGGCGCAGATGCGACGCCACGGGCCGCCATCGGCGCCGCGCATTTCGAGGAAACGCTTCAGCCGCACGTCGGGGAACAAGGTAGAGAGATGGTTCGCCCAGTCGCCCATGGTCGGCAGGCCGTCGGGGATTTCATTGCGCGCCGCACCCGCCATGAACTGGCGGAAGGTGTAGCGCGTCATGTCGTGATACTGGCCGTCGCGGATGACGAAATACATCGGCACGTCGAGCGCCCATTCGACATAGTCGGCAAAGCCGAAATCGGGCGAGAAGCAGAATTCAAGCATGCCGGAACGCTGGTTGTCGGTGTCGCGCCAGATGTCGCCGCGCCAGCTCTGCAGCCCGTTCGGCCGGCTCTCGGTGAAGGGCGAGTTGGCAAACAGCGCCGTCGACAGCGGCTGCAGCTTCAGCGACACCTGCATCTTGCGGCGCATGTCGGTCTCGCTCTCGAAGTCGAGGTTAACCTGGATCGTGCAGGTGCGGTACATCATGTCGAGGCCCTTGGTGCCGACCTTCGGCATGTAGCGCGTCATGATCTCGTAGCGCGATTTCGGCATTTTCGGCGTGTCGGCCAACGACCATTTCGGGCTGCCGCCAAGGCCGAGGAAGCGGATGCCGAGCGGCTCGGCGATCTCGCGCACCTGCGCCAGATGCGCGTTGCCCTCGCGACAGGTCTGGTGGATCGATTCCAGCGGCGCGCCGGAAAGCTCGAATTGGCCGCCTGGCTCCAGCGAGATCGCGCCCTGGCCGGTCGGCTCGACCAGGCCGATGATACGGCCGGCATCCATGATCGGGTCCCAACCAAGCTTTTGCTGCATGCCTTCCAGGATGGCGCGGATGCCGCGCTCGCCGCCATAGGGCACCGGCGCGTGGCCGTCGACATAGAAGGGGAATTTCTCGTGCTCGGTGCCAATGCGCCATTTGTCGCGCGGCTTGTTGCCGGCGGCCAGATAGCCGACCAGTTCGTCGGTTCCTTCGATGGGCTGGGTATCGGTCGTGTCGCGCGCCATGAGGCCCCTCCGAGCGCTTTGCCCCGGAAATCGGCATCGACTTCCGCCAGGCGTCCTGCACAGTTCCTAAGTGTTACAGCGCCCTTCGTGCGTCGAAAAGCATGCGCGGTGCTGCAGAGGCCGGACGGCCGCCGGCGCTAGATGGACGAAATGCCGGCAGCCGATCAAGCAAAAAATCCTGAGCCAGGCCTCAATGGGATTTGATTTACCAGTCGCCGATCGTCACCTGGATGGCGGCAAGCGCCGCCACTGCCGCCATGTCGGCGCGCAGGATCCGCGGCCCGAGCGGGATGGCGGTGACGAAAGGCAAGGCCCTCAGCATCCTGCGCTCGTCCTCGGAAAATCCGCCTTCGGGACCGACCAGAAGCGCAAGTTTCTTCTCCCTTACCGCCTGCAGGGCCGGCAGCGGATTGTTGGTCGAAGCGTCCTCGTCGCAGAAGATCAGCCGCCGCTCCCTGTCCCAACTGGCGAGCAGCCGCTCCAGCTTCTCTGCTTCACGCACGTCCGGCACCGCGAGGATGCCGCATTGCTCGGCCGCCTCGACGACATTGGCGCGCAGCCGCTCGATGCCGGGCTTCGCCACCTGCGTGTGCTGGGTGATGACTGGCTGCAGCACGCCGGCGCCCATCTCGACCGCCTTCTGCACCAGGTAGTCGAGCCGCCCCTGCTTGAGCGGCGCGAAGCAATAGACGAGGTCGGGCAGCGGCGGCTGCGGCCGCTGCAGCTCCAGCACTTTCAACCGGACAGCCTTCTTGGATCTAGCGGCGATCGCAGCCGACCATTCGCCGTCGCGGCCGTTGAAAAGCAGCACCACGGCGCCTTCGCCGAGCCGCAGCACATGGGCGAGGTAATGGCTCTGCTGCTGTCCGGCATCGAATTCGACGCCTGAGCCTAGATCGTCCGGCACGAACAACCGCTGCATTTTGTAGTTGGCGCGCATGGCCCAGGCAGGTCCCGCAAAAGTGTCCCCGCGGTTTTGCGATCAGAACCTGCGAAAAACAAGGGAATCTAGGCAGATATTTGCGGGCCATCCCGCGAATATCTGCCGAGCAATGGGCGAGGCGATGGATATCGTCAAGTGTCGGCGGTCGGATGCCAGACAGGCGCAAAGCCTTGCCGCAGCACCGCGATGGTGGTCGCCGGCGTCAGCAGGCGCAGCGATCGGCCGGTGAAGCGATCGAAGCCGGTTTGACCGGCGAAACCCGCGAAGGACCATTCAAGTGCCTTTCCGGAACGCAGCGCGTAGGCGGTGTCGCCCTGCGCGATCATCGCTCCATCAGGCAAGCCGTCAAGCTCCGGCACGGTTACGCGAGGGGGCCGTCCACCCGAAGCCAGCCGTTCCCTGTGCAGCCGTTTGTCGACCATCGGCGCGCGGGGCTCTGCGATGCCGAAGGCCTTGCCGAAGCGGCCGACGAAATCGGTCGCCCGTTCGCGTCGGCAGAAGAAGCAGGGCCGGTGGCCGGCGGCCAACGCCGTCACCTCGTCAAGGAAGAACAATTCGGTCCAACCAGCCTTTCCTCCCCTGTTGCGGCCCATCGGCTCGCGCCGCACATTGCGGAACTCGCACACACAGATGATCCAGGCCGGCAAGGCCCAGCGCTTCCTCAGCAGAGTCTTGGTCTCCGGATCATGGATGATGCCGCGATTGCCGGTGAACAGGCCGCGTTCCGGCACGGCATGGATGGCGCCGAAGGGATCGACCCGGTTCTGCAGTGGCATAGCTTTCTCTCCCGCCGCGCATCTTGGCTGAAACACGGGCCGCATGATATCGCTCGCCCCAGCCTTTTCATGTCAGCAGGATTCTCGTTGCGCGTGCTGGTGGTCCAGAATTACGACAATACCGGCCTCGGTCAGGTCGGTGCCGCTCTGGCCGAAGCGGGCGCGGATGTCGACCTGCGGCGCCCATACCAGGGCGATACGTTGCCGCAGGACGCAGGCGGGCACGATGCGATGGTCTTGCTGGGCGGCGGGCAGAATGCGCTGGCCGACGAGGACTATCCCTATTTCCCGGCGCTGCTCGAGTTGACCCGCGATTTCGCCGATAAGGACCGCTCGGTGCTCGGCATCTGCCTCGGCGGTCAGCTCCTTGCCCGCGCATTTGGTGGCGACAACCATATCGGCGGCGCCACCGAATTCGGCTGGCACAAGGTCTCGCTGACGCCCGCCGCGAAGTCGGATCCGGTCCTGGCGGCGCTGCCCGAACAATTTCCGATCTTCGAATGGCACGACGACACTTTTGCGCTGCCTCAGAATGCCGTGCGGCTCGCCGGCAGCGCGGTCGCCGAAAACCAGGCCTTCCGCCTCGGCCGCGCCGTCTATGGCTTTCAGTTCCACTTCGAGGCCGACACGCCGATGGTGCGCCACTGGAGCACCTCCTTCGCGGCAACGATAGCCGAGCGCCATCCCGACTGGAACGACCGGCTCGACGACGAGTTGGCCGGTAACGGCCCCGAAGCCGATGCCGCCGGCCTGGCGATCGCCCGCGCCTGGGTGGCTACCATCTAAGGTACGTTGATATTCAGGTAAGGCCGGCCTGACCTGCATCTCGACACATCCGCGCGGACGCAGCGTGGCATAATTGGCACGCCTCAGCGCCTGCGCCTGGGGATAACGCTCTTCTTTCTTGGTTTGTGTCCGGCTGCTCCCCTAAGAGGGCGCGCTTTGTATCGCCGGTGCAACCGCCATGAACCTTTTGTGTGATCCAGCCGACACACCGGCGAAACAGAATCTGCTTAGAAGCGCGAAATCGTCGAAACATTGAGACGCATTTTATCGTTTCAACGCATTGGTAACCGCGTCGTGCCCAGATGCAGAAAGCTTAACCAGAGATGACGTCCGTGAAAGCAGCACTCCTGTCTTTTGTCATGCTGTCTGCCATCGTGCTCTGCGGCCTGGGCATCTATGCCGCCGACGCAGCAACCAACCACCGGGCCGTCGACGGCTACGGCGTGACGGCCTCGCTCGACTGAGCCCAATCAAAAATCGGAAGCGCGCCCGCGCCGAGATTGCGCCGAAGGCGTGTTGAGATTCAGGTCAAGGCCGAGTCGAAAATGGTGGTTTCCGAGAACCGGAGCGGAGCGTACTTAACGTACGTGAGCACCGGAAGCGCAGGAAAACACCATTTGCAGGCCGGCCTCACCTGAATATCAGCACGCCTTAAAGCGCTTTGCCTTGCACGTCGATGATGCGCTTGTCGCCGCCATTGACGGCGAGCGCGCTCAGCGTCCCCGATTTCCAGGCGAGCGTGTCGACATTGACGCGGTTGGCCTTCACTTCGGCCTCCGGGACGGGCGTGTGCCCGTGCACGATCACCTTTGAAAAAAGCTCCTGGTGATCGTGGAAGGCATCGCGGATCCAGATCAGGTCCAGCAGGTTCTGGCGGTCGAGCGGCACGCCCGGCCTTATCCCGGCATGGCAGAAGAAGAAGTCGCCGAAACTGACCGAAAACGTCAGCGACTGCAGGAAATCGACATGGCTGCGCGGCACCGCTTTCACCAGCGCAGCGTGTCCGCGCGCGATGGCTTCCGCCTTGCCGTACCAATGGGCGTCGCGGACAAGGTCCACGCCATAGGACTGCGCGGTCTGCACGCCGCCATAGTTCATGAACAGGCCGTCCGGCTCGGCATCGGCCAGGAATTCGAGCATGCCGATATCATGGTTGCCGGCCAGCATGATGTAGCGCGGATCGCGCTTGCGCGCCTCGATCAGAAAGTCGATGACGCTCTTTGAATCCGGGCCGCGGTCGACATAGTCGCCGAGATGGATGATGCGCCAGTCGGAGGCGGGCGCATGTTCCAGTTGGCTTTCGATGCGCCGGTGCATGGCGGCGAGCAGGTCATGGCGTCCATGTACGTCGCCGATGGCGTAGAGCCGCATGCCGTCCGGCCCGCGCCCGTCGAGATAGTGGATGCCGGTTTCGGTCAAGGTGAACATGTTCCCAAGGCACAGTTGGAGCCAAGCCTAGTGCCGATCGATGAACAACGCCCTAGCGACGCAACCGATCCGTGCGATCTTGGCTACTGCGTCCTAGCGGCGGAGCTGGTCCTTGCCCATGTCGGCGACGAGGCGCTTGCCGCACAGCGCCAGCGTGACGTCCATCTCCTTGCGGATGATTTCGAGCGCCTTGGTGACGCCGTCCTTGCCCATCGCGCCGAGGCCGTAAAGGAACGGCCTGCCGATATAGGTGCCCTTGGCGCCGAGGCAGAGCGCCTTGAGCACGTCCTGGCCGGAACGGATGCCGCCGTCCATATGGACTTCGATCCTGTCGCCGACCGCATCGGCGATCTCTTCCAGCACGGAGATCGAGGAGGGGGCGCCGTCGAGCTGCCGCCCGCCATGGTTTGAGACCACGATCGCGTCCGCCCCGGTCTCGGCCGCCATCAGCGCGTCTTCCGTGTCGAGGATGCCCTTCAGGATCAGCTTGCCGCCCCAGCGTTCCTTGATCCAGGCGACGTCCTTCCACGACAGGTGCGGATCGAATTGCTCATTCGTCCAGGACGATAGTGAGGAGACGTCGCCCACGCCCTTGGCGTGGCCGACGATGTTGCGGAAAGTGCGGCGCTTGGTTCCTGCGATGCCCAGGCACCAGCGCGGCTTCAGCGCAAGGTCGATGATGTTGGCAAGCGTCATCTTCGGCGGCGCCGAAAGCCCGTTGCGCACGTCCTTGTGGCGCTGTCCCAGGATCTGCAGGTCGAGTGTCAGCACCAGCGCCGAACATTTCGCCGCCTTGGCGCGGTCGATGAGGTTGAGCACGAAATCCTTGTCGCGCAGCACGTAGAGCTGAAACCAGAACGGCTTCTTGGTCACCGAGGCGACATCCTCGATCGAGCAGATGCTCATGGTGGACAGCGTGAACGGAACGCCGAACGCTTCCGCCGCCTGCGCCGCCAGCATCTCGCCGTCGGCATGCTGCATGCCGGTCAGCCCGGTCGGCGCCAGCGCCACCGGCATCGCCACCTTCTGGCCGATCATGGTCGATTCCAGCGAGCGGTTGCTCATGTCGACCAGCACGCGCTGGCGGAACTTGATCTTGCCGAAGTCCTCCTCGTTGGCGCGGTAGGTGCTCTCCGTCCATGCGCCGGAATCGGCATAGTCGAAGAACATCTTCGGCACCCTCCGGCGTGCCAGGTCCTTGAGGTCGGCGATGGTGAGGATTTCGCTCATGATGGGTCCCCGCTAAATCTGTGCTTAGGAGCGTTTGCGTGTGGGTTCGATATCGCCGGCATCGGAGCGCTGTCTCAGCCTCAGCCGGGAGACGCGCTGCCAGTCGCCGCTGCGCTCGGCTTCCGCCATCGAGCGCTCGACATAGGTGATGTGGTCCATCGCGGCCTTGCGCGCCGCGATCGGATCGCCGGCCTTGATCGCGGCATGGATCGCCCGGTGCTGCTCGAGCAGCGCCTCGCGCGCGCCCGGCACGCCGAACACCAGAAGCCGGTTCTGGAAAACGCCTTCCGACAACAGCCGGTAGCAGGAGCGCAGCGTGTGCAGCAGGATGATGTTGTGCGCGCATTCGCACACCGCATGATGGAATTCGACGTCGATCTCCGCCTCGTCGTCGAAGTCGCCGGTCCGGTGCGCCTCCTCCATGCGCGCCATGATGCGGTCGAGCAGCGCAAGGTCCTCCGGCGTCGCCCGCCGCGCCGCATATTCGGCCGCCACCGCCTCGATCTCGCGCCGGTACTCCAGATAGTCGGTCACCGCCTTGCGGTGCGTGGAGATGAGGTCCGTCACCGGCTTGGTGAAGAGCTGGCCGATGACGTCGGCGACATGCGTGCCGCCGCCGGGGCGCGTCGTCAGCAGTCCGCGTCCCTCCAGCGCCTTCAGCGCATCGCGCAGGATCGGCCGCGACACGTCGAACTGGCGCGCCAGCTCGCGCTCGCCCGGCAGCCGGTCACCGGTGCGCAGAACGCCTTCGAGGATCAGGCTCTCGATCTGCTGCACCACCTCGTCGGCGGTGCGCGAATGCTCGATCCTGGAGAAAATGTCGCTCAACGGAGACGCCTGGAGCTGGAACGGATGTCGCCCAGATTAAAGCGTCTGTCGCCAACTGGTCAAATTATTTATCCAATTCGCCCAATGTGGTCGGATCGCCTGCCGCGCGCCGTCATCGCCGGATGCTAATATTTGCTGTTTACGCGTCTCGCCGATTGCCGCAAGACCACCGGGTTGCACGAAGGGTCGAAAACAGGGGGACCAGCCGTGTCCGACGAGATGTCCAGTCTCGAATTCCAGCCGCGCGCCCAAGGCAGCGTCATGGGCTTTCCGGCGCATGAGGGGCGGCCCGGCGCGATCGGCGAGGTCCATGCCCGTCCGCACCCGCTGATCGAAAAGCCGCGCGTGCTGATCCAGCTTTCCTTCATGACCGAGGCCGGCGCCGCGGTCGACCATGCCGTGCTCTCGGAGCTTTCGCGGCGGCTGGGAATCGCAGCGCCTGAGCGGAACGCGCGCCACCATGCCATGAAATGGGGCAAGGGCTCGCTGCGTTGGGAGCGGCATACGGAATTCTCGACCTATCTGTGGGAAGGGCCGCTGGCCGAGAATGGCCGGGGGCAGGAAGATTCGCCCTTCGGTAACGGCTTCTCGCCCCCAGGCACGGTGATTTCCGGCATCCGGCTCGAAATCCGCAAATGGACGCAGGCGAGCGAAAGGCTGATCGCCGGCTTCGACCCCACCAGCCTTTGCTAC
>NZ_RZRY01000230.1:0-8816 GCF_003998035.1 Mesorhizobium sp. M2A.F.Ca.ET.039.01.1.1
CTCCGGCACATAGTCGACCTTCTCGGGCAAAGGCGTGTCGCCTTCGCTCATCACGGTCGCTGCCGCATCGGTGGTCGCGGATGCCGTCTGAGCCGACGAATCGGCGGCTGTTGCCGTCTTGGTGCCGGATGTCGCGCTCATTTCGGTGGCGGTTGAATTGTAGGCGGGCGAAACGACCGACATCGTCGGGTCGCCGGTCGACGTGCAGGAGGCCAGAAGCACGGGGAAAAGCGCTGCCGCGATGCTGCGGCTTTCCCTTCGCCCGAGACGCCAACCTACTGATTTCAAAACAAATTCCCCCTCAGCATCCGGTCGGTTCGTCATCGCCGTGCCACTCCAGCATCGCGCCGCGATAACCCTCCTGTTCCCAACCGGAAACGGGACATGTGTCGAATCTGCAAGCCTCGGAATTAATCTGCGTCGGAAGGTGATTTGAGGCCGTGAAACGATTGACGCCACCATTTCGCCCTGTTTTGGCGGCCCGTCAACTCACCAGACATTACAGTCCGTTACACACGCACCTTGACATAGGTGCCCGGAGCATCTCCCAAGGTTTTCATACGCTTGCCGGGCTTGCGGGCGGGCACGCGGATGTTGTCCTGGTTCTCGATCCAATGCTGCCAGTGCGTCCACCATGACCCCGGATGCTCATGCGCCGCGGCGAGCCAGGCGTTGAAATCGCCCACCGGCTTGCCGCCGGTCCAGTACTGATATTTCCTGGCGGCAGGCGGGTTGACGACGCCGGCGATATGGCCGGAACCCGCCATCACATACTCCACGTCGCCGCCGAAAAACCGCGAGCCCAGGAACACCGAGAGCGCCGGCGCGATGTGGTCTTCCTTCGTGGCAAGGTTGTAGACGGGGATGGTGATGTCGGCCAGCGACACCGTGCGACCGGCCAGCTCCATCGTGCCGCGCGAGAGATTGTTCTCCAGATAGCAGTTGCGCAGATAGAAGGAGTGGTTGGCCGCCGCCATGCGCGTGGAATCGGAATTCCAGTAGAGCAGGTCGAAGGGCAGGGGCTCCTTGCCGCGCATGTAGTTGTTGATGACATAGGGCCAGATCAGATCGCCCGAGCGCAGCATGTTGAAGGCGGTGGCCATCTTGGTGCCTTCGAGATAGCCCTTCTCGCTCATCGAGCGCTCGACAGCGGCAACCTGGTCCTCGTCGACGAAGACCTTGAGGTCGCCGGCATAGGTGAAGTCGACCTGGGTGGTGAAGAAGGTGGCCGATTTGATGCGGTTGTCGCCTTCCTGCGCCAGCAGCGCGAGAGCCGCGCCAAGCAGCGTGCCGCCGACGCAATAGCCGATGGCGTTGACTTCCTTCTCGCCGGTCGCTTTCTCCACCATGTCGAGACCGTATTGCAGGCCTTCGCGGATATAGGCCTCCCAGCCCTTGGCGCCGTGGCGCTCGTCGGGGTTGATCCAGGAGATGACGAAGACGGTGTGGCCCTGCTCGATCGCCCAGCGGATGAAGGATTTCTGCGGGTTGAGGTCGAGGATGTAGAATTTGTTGATCCATGGCGGGCAGATCAGCAGCGGGCGCTTCAGCACCGTTTCGGTCACCGGATCGTACTGGATGATCTCGGCGACATCGCTGCGGCCGATGACCTTGCCGGGCGTGGTGGCGATGTTCTTGCCGATTTCGAAAGGCGTGTAGTCGGCCTGGCGCAGCTTCAGGTCGCCGCGCCCGGCGGCGATGTCCTCGGCCAGCATCTTCATGCCGCGCACCAGGTTCTCGCCATTCGAGGCGACCGTCTCGCGGAACAGCTCCGGATTGGTCAGGATGAAGTTCGACGGCGCGATCGCGTTCGACACCTGCTTGACGTAGAAGCTCGCCTTGTGGCGGGTGTGGTCGTCCAGGCCCTCGGCGTGCTCGACCAGCTCGTTCGCCCAGCGCGAGGTGACGAGATAGGCCTGCTTGAGGAAATCGAAGAAGGCGTTGCGGCCCCATTCGGGGTCCTGGAAGCGCTTGTCGCCGCGCTCGGGCTGAACCGCGTCCTGTGGCGCCTCGGCATTGGGATTGACCTTCTGGATGGCGTTGGCCCAGACCGTCATATAGCCGGCGAACAGCCGCGTCTGCGCTTCGAGCGCGCGCTGCGGATCGCCAAGCCAGTACTCCGAGAGCTTGGAGAATGTCTTGACCATGTCGACGACCGGTTCGGCGACATGATCGCGCACCTCACCCTTCTCGCGCGGTTCGGTCCAGGCGGACGCCGCCTTGCCGGCCTGTTCGATCATGCGCGCCATATTCAAGGCGAAGCGCTCGGGATCCTTCACCAGATATTGCTCGATGGCCGAAGGTCCGCCATTTTCCGCTTTGTCCGAATCGTCAGTTTTGGACATGGTCCGCGGGGTTCCTCCCGGAGCGTTTTCTTGACATATTACCATGGGACATCTGACCGGGTCCAATTCGCAGTAACCCGGCTGCCAGGAAAACAATATGACGATAAATGTTGGCGGGACTTTTTTTCTCAGGTTCGGTTCGATCTCCCGCAAGGCGGTCCTGGCCGCGCTGGTCGGCGTGCTGCTGCCCGCCGGCGGCTGCACGAGCACCAGCACCAACAATGCAGCGCCGACGGCCGTGACCGAAGGCCCGAAGGACACCGGCTCCTACCCGAACCTCAACATTCCGCCGCAGGTGGCCGCCAAGCAACTCACCAAGGTGGAGACCGCGGCGAACCTGGCAAGGCTCAAGGCCGAGCAGCAGGCGCAGGCCGCCAAGGGCGGCAGCGTCAAGGCGCCGGCGAATTCCGCGGCGCTGAAGACGCTTGCCAAGACGCATGGTGGCGACACGCTGAAACAGATCGAGGGCAAATGCGACCCGACCCTCGACCCTAACTGCAATTAGGTTTATATCGCGCGCCGAAAGCGCCCCCTTCGATCGTGTCTGGAAATCCAATGGAAGAATTTCACAAGGTCCGCCGGCTTCCGCCTTACGTGTTCGAGCAGGTCAACCGGCTGAAGGCCAGCGCCCGTTCGCGCGGCGCCGACATCATCGACCTTGGCATGGGCAATCCGGACCTGCCGACGCCGAAAGCCATCGTCGACAAATTGTGCGAGGTGGTGCGCGATCCGCGCACGCATCGCTATTCGTCCTCGCGCGGCATTCCGGGCCTGCGCCGCGCCCAAGCCAACTACTATGCCCGCAGGTTCGGCGTGAAGCTCAACCCCGACACCCAGGTGGTGGCCACGCTCGGCTCGAAGGAAGGCTTCGCCAACATGGCGCAGGCGATCACCGCGCCGGGCGACGTCATCCTGTGCCCCAATCCGACCTATCCGATCCACGCCTTCGGCTTCATCATGTCGGGCGGCGTCATCCGCTCGCTGCAGGTCGAGCCCGACGACGGCTTCATCCCGGCGGTCGAGCGCGGTATCCGCCATTCGATCCCGAAGCCGCTGGCGCTGATCCTCAACTATCCGTCGAATCCGACGGCGCTGGTCGCCTCGCTCGACTTCTACAAGGACGTGGTCGCCTTCGCGAAGAAGAACGACATCATCATCCTGTCCGATCTTGCCTATTCCGAGATTTATTTCGACGGCAATCCGCCGCCTTCGGTGCTGCAGGTGCCGGGCGCGATGGATATCTGCGTCGAGTTCACCTCGATGTCGAAGACCTTCTCCATGCCGGGCTGGCGCATGGGATTCGCCGTCGGCAACGAGCGGCTGATCTCGGCGCTGACGCGGGTGAAGTCCTATCTCGACTATGGCGCCTTCACGCCGATCCAGGTGGCGGCGGCGCATGCGCTGAACGGCGACGGCGCCGACATCGAGGAGGTGCGCGAGGTCTACCACAAGCGGCGCGACGTGATGGTCGATTCCTTCGGCCGCGCCGGCTGGACCATTCCCGCGCCCGCGGCCTCGATGTTCGCCTGGGCGCCGATCCCGGAACAGTTCCGCCATCTCGGCTCGCTCGAATTCTCCAAGCTGCTCATCGAGCATGCGGATGTCGCGGTGGCGCCGGGCATCGGCTTCGGCGAGCATGGCGACGACTATGTGCGCGTGGCGCTGGTCGAGAACGAGCACCGGATCCGTCAGGCCGCGCGCAACATCAAGCGCTTCCTGGCATCAACCGCCAAGCAGCCCAACAATGTGGTGCCGCTCGCCGCTCGGCGCTGAGTCTGCCTAATATTTCTGGATTTTGAGGGGCGTCGCCGGACATGGCTGAAGCGTTGCGTGTTGGAATTGCCGGCCTCGGCACGGTTGGCGCCTCGGTGGCGCGCGTGCTGCGCGACAAGGCGGCGGAGCTCACCCGCCAATGCGGACGCGACATCGTCGTGACGGCGGTTTCCGCCCGCGACCGGAAACGCGACCGCGGCGTCGATCTCAGCGCCGCGACATGGTTCGACGATCCGGTCCAAATGGCCGAAAAGGCCGACATCGACGTCTTTGTCGAGCTGATCGGCGGCGACGAAGGGCCGGCGCGGCTGGCGGTGAAGGCGGCGCTCGAGGCGGGCCGGCATGTCGTCACCGCCAACAAGGCGCTGCTTGCCAAGCATGGCGTGGCGCTTGCCGAGATCGCCGAGAAGAAGGGTGTTCTGCTCAATTACGAGGCGGCGGTGGCCGGCGGCATCCCCGTCATCAAGACGATGCGCGAGGCAATGGCCGGCAATGCGGTGACGCGTGTCTTCGGCATCCTCAACGGCACCTGCAACTACATCCTGACCCGCATGGAAGCCGAGGGCATCTCGTTCGATGCCTGCCTGAAGGACGCGCAGCGACTGGGCTACGCCGAGGCCGACCCGACCTTCGACATCGAAGGCCACGACACGGCCCACAAGCTGTCGATCCTGACCAGCCTTGCCTTCGGCACGAAGATCGCCGCCAACGACATCTATATGGAAGGCATCTCCAACATCAGCCAGGCAGACATCCGCGCGGCGGCCGATCTCGGCTACCGCATCAAGCTGCTGGGCGTCGCGCAACGCACCGACAGCGGCATCGAGCAGCGGGTGCACCCGACGATGGTACCGACGGCGTCCGTCATCGCGCAGGTACACGGCGTCACCAATGCCGTGGCGATAGAGACCGACATTCTGGGCGAGCTTCTGCTTTCCGGTCCAGGCGCCGGCGGCAACGCCACCGCCTCGGCGGTGATCGGCGACATTGCCGACATCGCCAAGAGCCGGCCCGGGTTCCAGCACGCTCCGGTGTTCGGCTGGCCGGCGAAGGAACTGAAGCCCTATAAGAAAGCGCAGATGCGCAGCCATGCCGGCGGCTACTTCATTCGCTTGACCGTGCATGACCGCACCGGCGTCTTCGCGGCCATCGCCAAGCGCATGGCCGACAACGACATCTCGCTGGAATCGATCGTCCAGCAGGCGGCCAGCGCGGAGACCCAGGCGCAGAAAACGGTCATCCTCGTCACCCACGAGACGACGGAAGCCGCGGTGCGCAAGGCGGTCGAAGGCATCACCAAGGACGGCCATCTGACCGACAAACCGCAAGTGATCCGCATCGAGCGGGCGGAATAAGCCAGATCCGATTCCGTCTTCAATCGATTGATTTTGCTGCCATTTCAAAAACTGACGTGGCAAGTCTTGCCGTTGTCATGGAGCTTTGCCAGAAGAAGCCCGCCTCTGGCGGGAGGCGGAGCAATTCCGGCGCTCAACCGTTCTGGGATTGCTCGACGCAAACAGACAACGAGGAACGCCCATCCATGAACATCGCCCAGAACATCACTGCCGGCCTCGACCGGATCCTCACCATGGAAGTGGTGCGCGTCACCGAGCGCGCCGCCGTCGCGGCCGCCAGGCTGCGCGGGCGTGGCGATGAGAAGGCAGCCGACCAGGTGGCGGTCGATGCGATGCGTCAGGAGCTAAACCGGCTGGCCATCAAGGGCACGGTGGTGATCGGCGAGGGCGAGCGCGACGAGGCGCCGATGCTCTATATCGGCGAAGAGGTCGGCACCGGCAAAGGCCCGGCCGTCGACATCGCGCTAGATCCGCTGGAAGGCACCACGATCTGCGCCAAGAACCTGCCCAACGCGCTTGCGGTCATCGCCATCGCGGAAAAGGGCAGCCTGCTGTTTGCACCAGACGTCTATATGGACAAGATCGCCATCGGCCCCGGCTATCCGGAAGGCCTGATCGACATCGACGCCTCGCCGGCCGAGAACCTCGCCAATCTGGCCAAGGCCAAGGGCGTGGCCATTTCCGACATTACGGCCTGCATCCTCGACCGGCCGCGTCACGCCAAGCTGATCGACGCCGTGCGCGCCACGGGTGCGGCGATACGGCTGATCGGCGACGGCGATGTCGCCGGCGTCATCCACACCACCGATCCGGACGAGACCGGGATCGACATCTATCTCGGCACGGGTGGCGCGCCGGAAGGCGTGCTGGCGGCGGCGGCGCTTCGCTGCACCGGCGGGCAGATGCTGGGCCGGCTGATCCTCGACACGCCGGAAAAGGTGGCACGGGCTGAGAAGATGGGCATTTCCGACCCGAAGCGGGTCTATCGCGCCCAGGACATGGCGCGCGGCGACGTGCTGTTCGCGGCGACCGGCGTTACCGACGGCAATCTGCTCGACGGGGTGAAGTTCGGCCGCACCTTCATCACCACGCATACCATCGTGCTGCGCTCGTCCTCGCGCACGGTCCGCGAGATCAAGGCGCGCCACCAGGATCTGGATAAGTTCTGATTTCGCCCATTTGAGCGCCACCGCGGCGTTCCGGGGAAAAACCTTCCACACTTTTCCCCGGATTGCTCGCTTGCGCCGAATTGCTCCCGCCGTCGCATATTGATATCTGCCCAAGATGATGTGCAGACGGCGCGTCGCATGACGGGCGAGAAACGGTTCTTCCTCGATGTCAGGCAGTCGGCGACCGGTGTTTCCTGGCAACACCGGCTGACCGAGCGGCAGGACATGGCCGCCTTGGCGATCGCGCAGGGCCACGGCGTGCCCGACATCGTAGCGCGGGTGCTTGCCGGGCGCGGCGTCAGCGCTGAGCAGGCCGACCGCTTCCTCGATCCGACCATCCGCGAGCTTCTGCCGAACCCGGCATCGCTGACCGACATGGAGAAAGCGGCGTCGAGGCTCGCCGATGCGATCGTCGCCCGCGAAAAAGTGGCGATCTTCGGGGACTACGATGTCGACGGTGCCGCCTCGTCGGCGCTCCTGAAACGCTTCCTCACGCATTTTTCGGTGCCGTCGGAAATCTATATCCCGGACCGCATCTTCGAAGGCTACGGGCCCAATCCGGAAGCGATGCGGGAACTGATCTCGCGCGGCGCCAAGCTGATCGTCACCGTCGATTGTGGCACCAACAGCGCGACCTCGATCGAGGCGGCCAGGGAAGCCGGCGCCGACGTGGTGGTGCTCGACCACCACCAGGTCGGCGGCCCGCTGCCGCCGGCGGCGGCCGTGGTCAATCCCAATCGCGAGGACGATTTGTCGGGGCAGGGGCATCTGTGCGCCGCGGGCGTCGTCTTCCTGTGCCTGGTTCAGACGGCAAAGCTGCTGCGCGAAAGGCTGCCGGATGCCGCGCCCGTCGATCTGCTTTCAATGCTCGATCTGGTGGCGCTGGCGACGGTGTGCGACGTGGTGCCGCTCACCGGCGTCAACCGGGCCTTCATCGTCAAGGGGCTGCAGGTGTTGCGCCAGCAGAAGAATGAGGGGTTGGCGGCGCTGGCGCGGGTCTCGCGCATCGGCGAGCCGATCAACACCTTCCATCTGTCCTTCCTGATCGGCCCGCGCATCAATGCCGGCGGCCGCATCGGCGATGCCGCGCTCGGCAGCCGGCTTCTAGCCACCGACGATCCCGTCGAGGCAGCAAGCATCGCCGAGACGCTCGACCGGCTGAACCAGGAACGGCAGCAGATGGAGCAGGAGATGCTGGCGCAGGCGCGTGCCGAGGCCGATGCCGAGCTTGCCGGCGGCAACGGGCCGGCGGTCATCGTCACGGCCAGCAACAGCTGGCATCCGGGCATCGTCGGGCTGATCGCCTCGCGGCTCAAGGATTATGCGCGCCGGCCGGCCTTTGCCATCGCCTTCAATTCGACCGGCATCGGCACGGGCTCCGGCCGTTCGGTGACCGGCTTCGACCTTGGCCGGCTGGTGCGCGAGGCGGCGGCTGCCGGGCTGATCGTCAAGGGCGGCGGCCATGCGATGGCGGCCGGCATCACCGTCGAGCGTGCCAAGCTCGGCGAGTTGCGCGCCTTCTTCGAAGAACGCGCCGCGGCCGATGTCTTCCGGCTGCAGAACGAGGAAAGCCTGGCGATCGACGGCGCCCTGGCCGCCGAGGGCGCCACGATCGCGCTGCTCGACGCGCTGGAGAAAGCCGGCCCGTTCGGCGCCGGGCACATCGCGCCGGTCTTCGTGCTGCCGCGCCACCGGCTGGCCGACGCGCGCGCGATCGGAACCAATCACATTCGCGTCGACCTGCAGTCCCAAAGCGGCGGCAACATCCAGGCGATCGCCTTCCGCGCCGTCGACACTGCGCTCGGCGAATTCCTGTTCAAGAACAGGGGCAGGACCGTGCATATCGCCGGTTCGCTGTCGGGCAATTACTGGAACGGCAACCGCACGGTGCAGTTTCGCATCAGCGACGCGGCGCTTGCTTAACGACCTACCTTAACACAGACGTTTTGACCGGTTGGTTCGTGTGCGTTGGCAGATCCCATGCCTTGGCGATTGGCCGAGACGCCTATCGCAGTCGTCATCCAGGGTCTGCGCGCGTCGCTACGCTCCCTGCTCCGCCCTGGAATGACGAGGTTCGGGAGCCTCCAGCTCATCGCCAGCGTTTGCGCTGACTACGGCAACGGACGTTGATAGCCTTGCCCGACAAGCCTGGAATCTTTCCAAATCACTGAAGT
>NZ_RZRY01000231.1:0-8814 GCF_003998035.1 Mesorhizobium sp. M2A.F.Ca.ET.039.01.1.1
GCTCATGAAAACCCTGCTTCATCAGGGCGCGGCTGGCCGTGATGCCATGGCCGAAAATCGGCATCTCGCGAACCGCGGCAAGGCCGATCTCCCACATTGCCACGCGCAGGCCGAGCGCCGTCGAATGATCGCCATTGGCGTTCAGCGCATCCCAGTCGCTGACCAGGAAGTCGGCTCGATCCATGATGGCGCGAGAGCCGATGGCGGCGATCGCCAGGGCTACCACGACGCCGATCACTGCCAAGCGCGCCATGCTGGCGTTGGTGAACCGACGGCGGTTGACGAGAAGCACGACGATACCGGCAATCGGCACCGCCACCCAGATCATGCGTGACCCGGAATAGACGATCGCAATCGTTCCGGCGATCGCCGCCAGGACCAGCAGCTTCGAGCGTTTCTCGATGCCTGACAGCGCGCCGGCGAGGCATAGCATGACGGCAAGGCAGGTAACGGTTGCGAAGACGATCGCGTTTCCGGCCCCGCCCTCGGCCCTCGTGCCCAGCCAGTGATACTGGACGATGGCGATCGCCAACGCGCCGAAACAGGCCGCGGCGCTGGCCAGAACGGCGATGCGTGCCAGCGCGGTCTTCTCGGTAATGCTCCAGGTCGAATAGGAGATCGGGAAAAGCAGGAAGGTGATCAGCGGCAGGAAGAACCGCAGATCGGCGGCCAGCGTGCCATTGACGATCGAAGCGAGAACCATGGCCGCGCAATAGGCGTAGATCGCCGCGGTCAAGGCGAGCATCGGCCCGTCGATGTTGAAGCGCCGCCGCTTCGCGGCCAGCAGCATTGCCGACCACACGCCGCCGGCATTGAAGGTGATGCTGACGAGCGAGCCGAGCACCGGCGCCGAAAAAAAGCAGACGATCGAGAAATAGAAATTGATCTGTGCGGGCGTGAGCTGGCGCCGGAGCTTTGTAAACGGGTTCAAATGCTTGCTTCGCAGTTTCCAGGTTGCGCCCGGATCCGTGATACCAGCTGATGGCTGGCTGGACGTACCCGTTTGCCGCGCCTTGCCCGTTCCCCGAGCCCATATAGCTGCTGGCGTCGTTCCGCGATAGGCCGGTTGACGATGTTCCGACAGAAATCCTTGGTTCGGAGCGGCCGCATCGGAACTTACGGTCCTCTCCCTGCTTCCGCGTTGCGCCCTGGCAGGATTTTCCGCTTTCTCGGCCTCGCTTGGAAAATTCGTTCCCTAATCATCGTGCGTCCGGCGCGTCCCGCATTGTTATGAACGGCGCCGATCTGTTAGAACGCCCGCACGAAACAGTTTGTCCAAGTGAGATTTGCGCCCGGGCGGCATGGAATTGCGCCTGCAATGCAAGATTTCCGCTCGACGGCACGAGAGAACGCTCGACAGTCCATGAATATCGCGCTCACGCATCTGCAGCGGCTCGAGGCCGAATCCATCCACATCTTCCGTGAGGTTGCGGCCTCCTTCTCCAAGCCGGTGATGCTCTATTCGGTCGGCAAGGATTCCTCGGTGCTGATGCATCTGGCGATGAAGGCCTTCTATCCCGCCAAGCCGCCTTTCCCGTTCCTGCATGTCGACACCACCTGGAAGTTCCGCGAGATGATCGCCTTTCGCGACCAGATGGCGCAGAAGCTCGGCTTCGACCTGCTGGTCCATGTCAACGAGGATGGCGTGCGCGACGGCATCAATCCCTTCGACCATGGCTCCAACACCCATACCCATGTGATGAAGACGGTGGCGCTGCGCCAGGCGCTCGACAAATACGGTTTCGATGCGGCCTTCGGCGGCGCCCGCCGCGACGAGGAGAAGTCGCGCGCCAAGGAGCGCATCTTCTCCTTCCGCAACGCGCAGCATTCCTGGGACCCCAAGAACCAGCGGCCGGAAATGTGGAAGATCTTCAACACCCGCATCGCGCCGGGCGAGTCGATCCGCGTCTTTCCGCTGTCCAACTGGACCGAGCTCGACATCTGGCAGTACATCCTGCAGGAGAACATCCCGATCGTGCCGCTCTATTTCGCCAAGGAACGGCCGGTGGTCGAGCGCGACGGCATGCTGATCATGAAGGATGACGACCGCATGCAGCTGCGTCCCGGCGAGGCGATCGAGAACCGGCTGGTGCGCTTCCGTACACTGGGCTGTTACCCGCTGACCGGCGCCATCGAATCGGAAGCCGACACGCTAGAGGCCATCGTCGGCGAGATGCTGACCGCCCGCACCTCCGAGCGCCAGGGCCGCCTCATCGACCGCGACGAGGCGGGTTCGATGGAAAAGAAGAAGCGCGAGGGTTATTTCTGATCATGCGCCACATCATGGCCAAGAGCCTCGCCCCGACCGCTTCTATCCGCGACTATATGGCCGCGCAGGAGAAGAAGTCGCTGCTGCGCTTCCTCACCTGCGGCTCCGTCGATGACGGCAAGTCGACGCTCATCGGCCGCCTGCTCTCCGACACCAAGCAGATCTTCGAGGACCAGCTGGCGGCACTGGAGAAGGATTCGCGCAAGCACGGCACCACCGGCGACGATATCGACTACGCGCTGCTGGTCGACGGGCTGGAGGCGGAGCGCGAGCAGGGCATCACCATCGACGTCGCCTACCGCTTCTTCGCCACGCCGAAGCGCAAATTCATCGTCGCGGACACGCCCGGCCATGAGCAATACACGCGCAACATGGCGACGGGCGCCTCGACCGCGGATCTTGCCATCGTGCTGATCGATGCCCGCCAGGGCGTGCTGCGCCAGACCCGGCGTCATTCGATCATCGCCTCGCTGCTCGGCATCCGTCACATCGTGCTGGCGGTCAACAAGATCGACCTTATCGGCTTCGACAAAGCTGCGTTCGACCAGATCGTCGCCGACTATCGCGAGTTCGCAAAACAACTCGGCTTCGTCAGCGTTGTGCCAATCCCTATGTCGGCGCGCTTCGGCGACAACGTCACCAGCCGCTCGGAGCGCACGCCCTGGTATTCCGGTCCGTCGCTCATCGAGCATCTGGAAACCGTGTCGGTCGACGAGGCGGTGGTCGAATTGCCGTTCCGCTTTCCCGTCCAATATGTGAACCGTCCGAACCTCGATTTCCGCGGCTTCGCCGGCACCATTGCGTCGGGGACGGTTTCGCAGGGCGACGAGGTCGTCGTCGCCAAGTCCGGCAGGGCGTCCCGGGTCAAGCGCATCGTCGCGCAGGGCGGCGATCTCGATCAGGCGGTCGCCGGCCAGGCGATCACGCTGGTCCTCGAGGATGAAGTCGAGGTGTCGCGCGGCAACATGCTGGTGTCGCCGGCGGCACGGCCGCAGGTCGCCGACCAGTTCGCCGCCAACATCGTGTGGTTCGACGAGCAGGCGCTGCTGCCCGGCCGCTCCTACATCCTGCGCACGGAGACCGATCAGGTCAGCGCCACCGTCACCGACCTCAAATACCGGGTCAACGTCAACGATTTCGCGCATGAGGCGGCGAAGTCGCTCGACATCAACGAGGTCGGCGTCTGCAATCTCTCGACCCGCGCGCCGATCGCCTTCGATCCCTTCGCCGAGAACCGCACCACCGGCGCCTTCATCCTGATCGATCGCATCACCAACGCCACCGTCGGCGCCGGCATGATCCTGCATTCGCTGCGGCGCGCGGAAAACATCCACTGGCAGTCGCTCGACGTCGGCAAGCGCGGCCGTTCCGACCTGAAGAACCAGCGCCCGGCGGTGTTCTGGTTCACCGGGCTCTCCGGTTCCGGCAAGTCGACCATCGCCAACCTGTTCGAGAAGAAGCTTTTCGCCTCCGGTCGTCACACCTACATCCTCGACGGCGACAATGTCCGCCACGGGTTGAATCGCGATCTCGGCTTCACCGACGCCGACCGCGTCGAAAACATCCGCCGCGTCGCCGAAGTGGCCAAGCTGATGGCCGATGCCGGGCTGATTGTCATCGTCTCCTTCATTTCGCCATTCAGCGCCGAGCGCCGCATGGCGCGCGAGCTGATGGCCGAGGGCGAGTTCGTCGAGGTGTTCGTCGATACGCCGTTCGAGGAATGCGCAAGGCGTGACCCGAAGGGCCTTTACGCACGCGCCCTGAGCGGTGAGATCAAGAACTTCACCGGTGTCGATTCTCCCTATGAGGCACCTGAGAATCCGGAAATTCATCTTCAGACCCTCGGCAGGAGTCCGCAGGAGGTGGCGGAAGCCCTCGAACACTGGCTGATCGAGCGCGACATTGCCGAGGAGCAGTATGACAATGGCGGCGGTATCTGACGACGACGCGATGCTGGGCGTCTTCGAGCGCCTGGCGCTGGAAGCGGGGCGCGAGGTGATGCGCGTCTTTCACGAAGGCTGCGCCGTCGACAGCAAGGCGGACTCTTCGCCGGTGACGGAAGCCGACCGCGAGAGCGAGAAGATCATTCTTGCCGGCCTGCGCGCCGCCTATCCGGATATCCCATGCGTGGCCGAGGAAGAGGTGGCGGCGGGCATCGCCACGCCCGACCTCGACGGCGCCTTCTTCCTGATCGATCCGCTCGACGGCACTAAGGAATTCGTCAACCGCCGCACCGATTTCACCGTCAACATCGCGCTGGTGCGCCATGGCGTTCCGGAAGTGGGCGTTGTCTACGCGCCCTGCACCGGGCGCTTCTTCATTGGACGGCCTGGCAAGGCTGAGGCGCTGGAGGTCGATGCCGATTATCGCATTACCGGCCGCCGGCCGATCACCGTGCGGGCAGGGGGCACGCCACTCGCCGTCGTCGCCAGCCGTTCGCACAACACGCCTGAAACCGACGCCTTCATCCGCGACCTCGGTCCCGCCGAGATTGTCTCGATCGGCTCGTCATTGAAATTCTGCCTGCTCGCCGCGGCGGAGGCGGACGTCTATCCGCGCTTCGGCCGCACCATGGAGTGGGACACGGCCGCGGGTGACGCAGTGCTGCGCGCCGCGGGTGGCATGACGCACACTTTGGACGGCCAGCCGCTCGTCTACGGCAAGCGCAACCAGGCGACTGACAGCGATTTCGCCAACCCGCATTTTATTGCGAGCGGGAAGGGCGCGTAGTCGCAGCGTTGCCAAATGTAGACGCTGGCGCGAGACCCCCCTCTCTGTCCTGCCGGACATCTCCCCCTCAAGGGGGGAGATTGGCAGCTTCAGCGCTCAGCGCATTCTTCAACGTTGAAGGTTGGCGAAAGCCCGCGTGACATCTGATCTCCCCCCTTGAGGGGGAGATGCCCGGCAGGGCAGAGAGGGGGGCTTTGCGCGGACCTTTCAGGCCGCCGCGACATGCGCCGAGTTCGATCCGATGTAATTGCGGATCGTCTCGATGACGCGGTCCTGGTCGGCTTCGCTGAGATAGGCGTGCATCGGCAGGCAGAGGATCTGCTTCGGCAGCGTTTCGGAGACGGCAAGGCCGGTCGGCGTGCGGGGATAGTCCTTGTAGGCCACCTGCTCATGCAACGGCTTCACATAATAGATCACCGAAGGGATGCCCTTTTCGCCGAGATGAGCTTTAAGCCCGTCGCGCTTCGGCGTCTCGATCGCGTATTGCGCCCAGGCCGAGCGGCCGTGGCCCAGATTGCGCGACGCCTTGACGATGTCGCCGAGGCCCTTGGCATAGCGGTCTGCGACCACCTGGCGGGCCACCATCTCTTCTTCGAGGATGGCGAGCTTCTCGATCAGGATCGCCGCCTGCAGCGTGTCGAGGCGCGAATTGATGCCGACGCGGACATTGTCATATTGCGTCTCGCCCTTGCCGTGGAAGGCGAAGGAACGAAGCTTGTCGGCCATCGCACCGTCATTGGTGAACATCGCGCCGCCATCGCCGTAGCAGCCAAGTGGCTTGGCCGGATAAAAGCTGGTCGAGCCGACATGGCCGAAGGCGCCGCACATCTTGGCGTCGGCGGAACCGCCGATCGCCTGGACGTCGGCGGAACCGCCCATCGACTGCGCGGCGTCCTCGATCACGAGAAGGTTCTCGCGCTTGGCGATCGCCATGATCGCCTCATAGTCGGCGGCAAGGCCGAACAGGTCGACGGGGATGATCGCCTTCGGCTTGAGGCGGCCTTCCTTCCTGATCATCTCGATCGCCGCTTCGAGGCTGGCGATGTCGATGTTGTAGCTATCAGGGTCTACGTCGACGAAGACCGGCTCGGCCTTGGCCAACGCCACCACTTCGGCGGTCGCGGCGAAGGTGAAGCTCGGTACGAACACCGCGTCGCCCGGGCCGATGCCGGCGGCAAACAGCGGCAGAAGCAGCGCATCGGTGCCGTTGGCGCAGGCGACCACATGCTTGACGCCGATATAGGCAGCGAGCTTGTTCTCGAATTCGGTGACCTGGGGTCCCAGGATATAGCGGCCGTCCTCGACGACGTGGTCGATCGCGACCTTCAGCCGGTCGCGGATTCGTTCGCGCTGCGCGCCAAGATCGATGAACTGCATGTCGGCCTCGAATGCCAATAAAATCGGCCCGCTGGTATCAGACTTGGCGCGGTTGAGAAAGCCGACCACGGCGAGGGCGAATTGCCTATGTGTCGCAGCCTGTTACCGCTTTTGCCGGTGCAACGCCCGAAAAAGCCGGAAATCCATGCTTTGCGAGGCGCTTGCGGCCTCCCTTGTCGCGGCGCCCCGTTATCGGGAAACATAAAGTGATCGGCCGGGAAGGGCGATCCGGCAACGGATCAGGCGATTTCGTGCCGCCATGGCGGGTTGGCGCCGGCCCGCGACACCGTTACCGCCGCCGCCCTGGCGCCGAGTTCCAGCGCCTTGCGGATGGCGTCTTCGGACAGGCTGCCGATCGCCGCCTTGGTGAGCAGACCCTGCTCATGCAGCGAGGCCAGGATGCCGGCATTGAACGTATCGCCCGCGCCGACCGTATCGACCACCTTGACCTTCTGCGGCATGATCGTGACCTTATGCGCCTTGCTGTAGCCGACCGCGCCTTCGCTGCCGTGGGTGACGACGATCAGCTTCGGTCCGCGATCCAGCCAGTTGCGCACGACATCCTCATGCGAGCCCGCCTCGTCGAACCATTTGAGGTCCTCGTCGGAGAGTTTGACGATGTCCGCCATCGCCATCATCTCGCGGATGCGCCGCAGGTGCTTGGGCTTGTCCGGGATGAAATTCGGCCGGATGTTGGGATCGAGCATCATCACGCGGCTTTCGTGCTCGCGCCGCATGAACTCCTCATAGGCCGATCCGGCAGGCTCCGAGATCAGGCTGATGGCGCCGAACAGCATCGCCTCGATCTCGGCGCCGAGCTTCGGCAGGTCCTCGATGGTCAGCATGCGCCCGGCGGTGTTCTCGTCATAGAAGGTGTAGGTCGCCTGGCCGTTGGTGAGCCGCACGAAGGCGAGCGTCGTCGGACGAGGGGACGTATGCGCATAGGTGGAGCTCACCTTGCTGGCGCCGAGCGCGTCGCGGAACTGGCCGCCGAACAGGTCAGAGGAGAGGCCGGAGAAGAAGCCGGCCGGGGCGCCCAGCCGTCCAAGCGCGATCGCGGAGTTGAACACCGCGCCGCCAACATAGGGGGCGAAGGCGGCTTCGCCTTCCGTGGTGATGCGCGGCAGCATGTCGATCAGGGCTTCGCCACAGCAAAGGATCATGTCGTCTTGGTCTCCGGCGGATCAATCACGCCCTTGCGGATGATGATGTTGGCAAAGAGCCTGGGTTCGCTGGTCGCGACGATCGCATGCGCGGCCTTG
The DNA here is from genome assembly GCF_003998035.1 of Mesorhizobium sp. M2A.F.Ca.ET.039.01.1.1. Classification (NCBI taxonomy): domain Bacteria; kingdom Pseudomonadati; phylum Pseudomonadota; class Alphaproteobacteria; order Hyphomicrobiales; family Phyllobacteriaceae; genus Mesorhizobium; species Mesorhizobium sp. M2A.F.Ca.ET.039.01.1.1. The sequence goes on from NZ_RZRY01000231.1 coordinate 7,639, forward strand.
ACGCGTGCATAGAAGTCAGGTCCGGCCAGCGCAACCACCTTGTGGCCCGGCGCGCGTCTGGCGCAAACCGCTTCCATCTCGCGATGCACAGGGTCGGCCAGTGCCGGGTCGCCCTTAACCGAGGCGCGGAACAGCGCTTCCGGCACCGCCTCATCCACCGGCAGCACGCTGAGCACGGCGTCAAGCACTGGGATGACGTGATGGCCATCCACGCGGATCAGCCGGCGCGCCTGTTCCTCGGCCGGATAATTGCCGTCGACGATCGCGATCTCGTCGCCATGGCCCATCGCCCTGAGCGTTGCCAGGAACTGCGGCCCGAGCAGCGAGGGGATGCCGATCAGCATGGTCAGGCGCCTCCGGTCGTGTTCGGTCTGACCAGGAAACGCTCGGAAAGCGGCAGGCTGGCGCCGCCCAGCGCCCGCGCATGGATGCCAACGGTGCCCTCGCGCACGAAGGGCAGCTTCAGTCCCTCGGCATCGATGCCGGAGATGGCTTGCCGGATCGCCTCGACAAGACGGCGCCGCACATCGAGCGGCATCCAGCCGTCGATCACCGCCGCTTCGAAATCGATGACCGACGAAGCCGCAACGATGGCATAGGCAAGCGCGCGCGAGGCGCTGACGATCCACTCGTCGAGCTCGGGGCCGATGTCGCCCCATTCCTGCGGCGAGGTCCAAAGAAGGAGCCGTCGATGCCCTTGGCGGAAAGCGCCTTCTCCAGCATTGCAATCGAGGCGACGTCGATGAGCTGCGTCGGCTTGCCGTCCGGCCCCGGCACCGGCATCGATCCGAGCGCGCCGGCGTTCCCCTTCGGCCCGCTGTAAAGGCGCCCGTTGAGCACGATGCCGCCGCCGGCAAAGGCGCCGATATAAAAATAGACGAAGTCGCGCGCCGCGCCCGCCTGGCCGAAAACAAGCTCGGCGCCGCAGGCCGAGGTCGCGTCGTTCTGCAGGTAGACGGGGAACTCGCACTGCGCCTGGATGTCGGCGCGTATGTCGCGATGGCGCCATTCATCCATGACGTCGCGCGGCGCGCCGGCCGTGTCGGCCCAGTTCCACAGCTCGAACGGCATGGCGATGCCGAGTCCGGCGATGCGCTTGTCCTGCGCCGGCGTCAGCTCGCCGCGCATCGTCTTGATGCCGGCGCAGGACAAGCGCATCGCCGGACTCGGCATCGC
>NZ_RZRY01000232.1:0-8734 GCF_003998035.1 Mesorhizobium sp. M2A.F.Ca.ET.039.01.1.1
GTCTCGGCCGAGACGCCGCCGTCGATCTCGATATGGATCGGCCGGCTGCCGATCAGCGCCTTCACCCGCCTCACCTTGTCGACGATCGCCGGGATGAAGGCCTGCCCGCCGAACCCCGGATTGACGGTCATGATCAGGATCAGGTCGAGCCGGTCGAGCACATATTCGATCGCCGTCTCCGGCGTCGCCGGGTTCAGCGAAACGCCGGCTTTCTTGCCGAGGCTCTTGATGGTCTGCAGCGAGCGGTCGAGATGCGGCCCGGCCTCGGCATGCACCGTCATGCCGTCGCAGCCGGCCTCGGCGAAAGCCGCCAGGTAAGGATCGGCCGGCGCGATCATCAGATGGCAGTCGAAAAAGGCCTTGGTGCGGTTGCGGATCGCCTTGATCACCGGCGGGCCGAAGGTGATGTTGGGCACGAAATGGCCGTCCATCACGTCGAGATGGATCCAGTCGGCGCCGGCCGCCGCGACGGCCTCGACCTCATCACCCAGCTTCGAAAAATCCGATGCCAGCACCGACGGTGCGATCAGGGTCTTCTTGCTCATGGTGCGGCCTCTGTTGCGGATGCAAATCTCGGATTGCCTAGAGCATTTTGCGCCCAAGTGGAATCACTTGGAGTTGCGGAAATGCGGCTAACAGGAGGAAGATGCCGAAAGGGGAAGCGCGGGACAAGAAAGACCCGCCGGATCGCTCCGGCGGGTCTTGGTCTTCAGCCGCCTGGTTTACGGCTTGAAGTTCTGGATGTTGGCGCCCGCCGGGTCCTGCAGCACACGCCGCGGCTGTCGCTGCGGCACCAGCTGCTGCAGGATGTTTGGGTTGAGCAGCAGGTTCGGATTGATCCCCAGGCCCGGCTGCCGGCGGATCGGGAAGCAATCCGGATACCGTCCGGTCGTGCCGACCGGGCAGCGCCGCCTGATAATCGGCTGGCAAATGCCGTCGATCATCTGCGAGCCCGGAGCGCATTCAGCGTCTTCGAACGTGCCGCATCTGCCTTCTATCACCTCGGTGCCGCGCGGACACACGCAGGCGCCGCGCTTGTTGAGGACCTGGCCGCGGATCGAGCACGTCTGCGGCTTCCTGATCGGCGTGCAAGCCTTGCCCTTCAGCGCCGTCCCCTTCGGGCAGACGCAATCGCCATCGGCGTTGCGCACCTGGCCGCGGATGCGGCACTGGGCAGGCGGCTGCCGGTCAGGCACGCAAGCCTTGGCCGCGCGGTCGAGATGCGTCCCGTCCGGGCAGGTGCAGCCGTTCGATGTCGGCACCGCGCCACGGATCGTGCACTTCGGTGGAGCGACCTGGCAAACGCCGTTGACCAGCTCGCCGCGGCGGCACACGCAGTTGCCGTTCTCGTCGCGGTATTGGCCGGGACGCAGCGTGCACTGCGACTCTTCCGGTATGTCGCTCCGCACGCATTTGCCGTTCTCCAGATCGGTGCCGCGCGGGCAGACGCAACGGCCGGCCGAGTTCATCACCAGTCCATACAAGCACTGGTTCTTCACTTCGTGCCGGGTGGTGAAGGGATGGCACGCATAAGCCTTGCCGCGATCGCCCTGGTTGGTGGTCAGGTCGCGCGACAGCACGTCGCCGCCGCCTTGCACCGGCGTGTTCGGAGGAAGCACGCCGACGCAGTTCTGTCCGCTGACCGTGCCCTGCAGAGCGGCAAGACGCCCATCCTCGGGAAGGATCACGGTGACGTGGTGGCTGTGGCTTTCGCCGGCGCCCAGCGTCAGATTGGCGATGCAGGATGCCGGCAGCGTCGTCGGCTCCGGCGAACAGCCGAAGGGTGGGTCGATCGACGTGATCGGAACGTCTTCCAGCCGGCCGAGACCCTCCACGCCGATCGCATCGCCGATGCGGACTGGACCCGAGAAGGGGTTCGGCCCGTCATTCGTGATGGTGATCTCGAACGAGCATGGTTCTCCCGGCTGGCATTCGGCATCGCCGGTCTTCTCGACGCGGATGGTGGAGGCGCCGCCGCCCTTCGCGCAGGGCTGACCGATCGGGTAGACGATGTCGTCGCCCGGCGCCGGCCCAAAACTGCCACGCGCGCAGTTCTCGAACGCGCCATTGCCGCTCACCGTCACGTCCAAGTGCCGGCTGGTTCCGGGCGTCATCACGGCGCCGGGAATCTGACACGACAGCGTGTTTGCAGGCACCGGACCGCAAGCCCAGTCCGCACCGTCAGGGGTGACGGTTTGAATCTGGACAGGCGCTCCGCCCGACACCAGCGTGGCGGCATCGCTGACCCGCACCGGGCCAGTTGGGGCCGCGCTGCCGGCATTAGTGACGGTGATCCGGCAGGAAACAGCCGCGGCACCGGCCAGCGAGCCGCCGCATGTCTTGGTGATGCGCAGGCCGGGCTGACCGCCATTCGGATGGCGGATGCGCTCGGTCGCGCAGGCCTTGTTATTGGCGAGGTCGACCTCGCCGGGAATGCCTTTCACCTCGGCGCAGTTCTCGACCGTGTCCGGCCGGTAGTTTGCCGGCATCACCGCCTTGACGACGATCGGCGTCGAGGCGCCCGGAGGTAGCGCGATGCCGGCATTGTCGCAGCGGAACTGTCCAGGCCCGTTCGGTCCGCAAGCCCATGGCAGGCTCGGCCCGAAGGTCGACGAGGTCGGCGCGCCGCCCGGATAGGTGTCGATCACCGTCAGCGGCCCGTTATAGGTGCCGGTGCCGTTGTTGATGATGTCGATCACGAAAGAGCAAACGCCGTCCGGCGTGCAGACCGGGGTGCGGGCGCGCTTCTTCAGGATCAGGTCGACCTTCTTCTCGACCGGCGGATTGCACTGCGGATCGCGATCGCCACGGCTGCAGATCGGGATCGAAGCGCAGCCGCGGTCGTTCTGCTGGCTGCCGAACAGCGGCTTGCCGCTGGCCTGGTAGTCATAGGCGGCGCAGTTGCGCAACGCGCCGCCCTGCCAGCCGCCCGCCGGCTTGAAACCGAGCTTGAGGTTGACCGCGGCGCCGGGGTTGAGCGTCGTTACCGGATAGGTGCAGGTCATCGGCGTCGTGCCGGGCACGCAGACCCAGGGCGCATTCGGCCCTGAAGTCAGCACCGAGCCTGCCGGCAACGTCACCTCGTCGAGCACGATCTTGCCGTTATAGGGCGCGTCGCCGACATTGGTGACGGTGATGGTGAAGTCGCAGCCGCCGGCCATCGTGCAGCGCGGCACGTCGGCATGCTTCTCGACCTTGAGGTCCGGCTCCTTGTCCTTCGGCGGGCATCTCAGATCACGCGGGATGACGATGTCGATGACCTGCGTGCAGCAGAGCCCCCAGCCCGCCTTCGGCCCGGCATAGGTCTCGATGCCGGTGACGATGAGGTGGATGGTCTCGCCGGGCGAGGCGCCGATGATCTTCCAGTTCAGCACGCCGCCGCCGACCGGCACTTTCTGCGTGTCGGGAACGATGCTGATGCCGGGCGTGGTCGTCGCCACCTGCACCCATTTGCCGCCCATCTCCGGTCCGACCGGCATGTGGTAGACGAAGGCGCCGCCGCGGGGCACGCAATCGACAGTGCCGCGCTCGACCTTGAAGCATTCCTTGCCGGGAGGCGGAGGCGGCGGGTTGCATTTGGTCAGGTCGATCCTGATCGAGGTTTTCACCCCGGTGAGGAAATCGCCGTCGTCTAGCTTGTCCGGATCCTGCGAGGGGATGGTCGTTGCCGGCCCGCCTCGCAGCGAAACCTTGATCTCTCCCTGGTTGTCGACCGTTGCCGGTGCGGGGAAGGCCGCATGGTCTATCTTGGCGGTGATCCGGAAGGTGATGACGCGTTCGTTCGCAGCACCCGCGCCATCGAGGTTGGCAGCGCTGATGCGGAAATTGGAGACGCTCGCCGTGTCGTTCGGACCCGCCGACGTGCTGATCGAAGCAGCCGGCAGCGGTCCGCCGGAGGCGCTGGTGCCGTCGCCGGCGACATTGACGCTGACGATCTGCAGGCCGTGCGGCAGCTGGTCCCTGAAATCGAGCCTTGTCGCCTTGAGCAAGGCCGCCACGCTTGGCCGGTCGAAATCCTGCGGGTCGCCATGGATGCCGAAGCTCAGGACATATTCGACCGTATCGCAGCTTCTCTGGCCGCCTTTCTTGGTGAAGAACGGCACGATCCGCGCAAGTTCCGCGTTGATGCCGCGTGACGCCGGATTGGCGGCCTGGCTGGTCGTGGCCGGAGCCTGGTCCTGGGCGACAGCCGGCAGAGCCGGCATCATGGCGACCGCGATACCGGCCGCCATCAGCCAGCGCGCGCCGCGCCTGGCATATGACAGGGGCTTCATGATCGTTTCCAAGACGGTTTCGCGCGAGGCGAAGCGGGAGTGGGCGAGATCGCTCATCTTTCCCTCCTCGGCACTTCGCAGTCGACGGCTGGCGTTCTGAGCGGCAGTGTCATCTTGCAGCAAGGGTAGTAGCCGCCCTTGTCCTGGTCGGACTTGCGGTAGAAGCAGAGCCCGACATTGACGGTATCGCCCGGATCATGGCCGGTGATGTCGACCGTGTAGGGCTTGCCCGGGACATGCGACATGGGGGTGGTCACCCCGACGCCGGGCGTCCTGGACTGCGCCTTGATGGAATCGCCGCCGAAGCCGGCGTGGTCATGGAGAGTGAGTTCGGCCCGCAGCCCGCGCGGCGTGCAGTAGTAATGCACGTCCTCAACATCGACGCAGGGCGGCAGGTTGCCGGGCGGCGGGAAGTCGGGCGGATAGAACGGAGGCAGATAGCCGCCGGGGATTTCCTCGTAATAGCCGGCGCGGCCCTCGCAAGGACGCCAGACCCTGACGTCGCCGACATGGCCTTGCACGTCCGGGTCCTCGAAATAGCCGTCGAAATCGACGAACCAGGAGCCGAAGGGCGGCACGTTGGCCGGCTTGACCAGCCCGCTCGGGGTCAGCTGCACGCCATGCACGGCAAGCGGCCCGCCGGCGGCGAGCCGCTCGGCAAGCTCCGGATTGTCGCGCAATTTGTCGCCGGTGTTGACGACGGTGTCGGTGCAGACGGACGTGTCGAGATTGCCTTCGGCATCATAGCGATATTGCAGGTCGACGCCGCCGGCCGACTGGCGATTGCCCTGCGGGAAGCCGATCGCATATTCCGATGGAACCTCGACCCAGGCCGATTCCGTCGCCGGATCGTCCGGGTCCTCGCGCCAGTAGCGGATCAGCTCGCCTTTGCCGGAGGAGGCGAAGCGGCTGTAATCATAGCGATTTTCGATCGGGCCGCGCTGGGCGAGATACATGAAGCCCTTGTTGTCGAAGGCGATGTCGGTGACCGCATAATCCTGGTCCGCCTTGACCGTCAGCTCCCAGCGCGGATCGCCTGCGAAGCTTCCGTCGCTCGCAATGCCGACCGACCAGATTTCGGCCTTCTCGCCGACGGAATAGTAGAGCCGGCCGCCATGATAGGAGACGGCCCAGACCCGGCGCGCATCCTGCGTGTAACCCCAGGTCGCGGGGTCTTCGGCGTCGAAGGCCGCGCCCTGGATGTCCATTGGGACGCCGTCGTCGGCGACCGGGGCCAACCCATGCGCCGGGCGCCCGGCGATGCCATGGTCGAAGCTGTCGATCGGATTGCCCTCGATATCGATGCGCTGAATGAGCCCCGTGTCGAGATCCGAAGCGAAGAAATCGCGATGGGTCGGATCGAAGGCGAGGTTGCCGATGCCTGGCCCGCTGTTGGTGTCGATGTCGGCGAATTTGGAGACGGCACCCGTGATGCCGTCGATCTTCCAGATCGTGCCCGGGCCGCCTCCATTCTCGGTACCGAACTGGCCATCCATGAAGACCGCGCCCGCGGCGCCGCGGCGCTGCCGTTCCGGCCTTCCATCACTGTCCGCGTCCGAGGTGACGATCTCGACGCCGTGCAGCGAGGTCGCGGCCGCATAGAGGTTGGGAACGCCCGACGGCACGCCGTCGCGCACGCCATCGTCATAGGCGAGGCCGAACACCTCGCCGATCTGGCCGGCCGTCACCTCGAAGGGCGGCGGCGTGAAGACAAGCTGGCCGGAAGCCGGTCCCCCGAGATGCGAGACGTTGAAAATGCGCAAGGATGCGCGCGACGTGTCGATGAAGGTCTCGTCGACCGGGTCGACGCCGGGCGGCAGACCCCCCTTTTCGGAATCGGGAGGGTCGAAATCGGGAATGATGGTGCCCGGAAAGCCGGTGACCGCCATCGATCCGGGATAGATGATCTCCTGCGCCTTCGCCGCGCCGCCGAGCCACAAGCCGGCGGACAGCGCCAAAGCGAGAATTCCGCTGCCTGTCGCGATTGCGCGGCGCAAACGGCCGCCACGGGAACGCAGGAACGAGCCGCGAACGCCAGACATTGAACTCCCCCCGAAGCCGCTGGGAGAAACGTCCGTTCTTGCCGCGCCAACCAGGGCAAGGCGCGGCGTTGCGGCACGTTCTTCCCCGATCGAATTGTCTGTTTTCCTCTTTGCGACGATACGCCGGCTGCCGGGCAGGGTCAACGGAATCAGCCGGAAGCCTAGCGCGTCGACCCCATCCCGAAGGCGGTGATCGCGCCGGACTCCCGCTGTTCCCGGAGACCGCGAAGTCTCTGGGTTTTTTGTCATGGCGGCTTTCCTTTCCGGGCCGCACCATCGCGGCGCCTGGCCGTCAGTCGCCCGCCGGCGGGGGAAGGGTCATGTCAGGATAGCGGAGCGGAAAGCGCCCTGGGATGTCACCAGATCCAGTCGCCGCGCCCGAGCGCCGAAACCGCCTCGACGATGCGGGTGAAGCTGGTCCGCGCCCGGCCCACCATGTGCCGGGCCCTGAGGTATCCATGCACCAGCCCCGGCTCCTCGAACCAGAAGGCGTGCCCGCCAGCCGCGACGATGCGGTCGCGATAGGCTTCGCCGTCGGATGACAGCGGGTCGCATTGCGCGGTGATCAGCACGGTCGGCGGCAGGTTTGCGAAATCGGCGTCGGCGAGCGGGTAGAGCGTGATGTCGCCGGTCAAGTCGACGCCGCCAGTGCGGACATGCTTGTAGAAGTCGAGGTCGCGCAAGGTCAGCATCGGCGCCTCGGCATGCGTAACGTAAGAGCCCTTCGAGTGGTCGCCGCCGAGGCCGGGATAGATCAGCACCTGGCCGGCCGGCTTCTTGGCATGGCCGCGCGTCGCATGCGCAACCGCCGCGCAGAGATTGCCGCCGGCGCTGTCGCCGCAGAGCAGGACCGGGCAGTCATAGGTCTTGGCGGCCCATTCGAAGGCGTCCATGGCGTCGTCGAAGGCCGCCGGGTGCAGATGCTCCGGCGCCAGCCGGTAATCGAGCGAGACCACATCGAAGCCGGTGCGGGCGCAAAGCTCGGCGCAGACATCGTCATGGCTGTCCAGCCCGCCAAGGATGAAGCCGCCGCCATGGATATAGAGCACCATCGCGGCCTTGTTCGGAACGGCGTTGCGGTAGACGCGGATCGAGATGCTGTTGGTCGGCGCGGCAACGACAGTCGTCTCCGCCGTCACGCCTTGGGGGTAGCCGGCAAAGAACTCCCGGCACATCCGGTCGTAGATCGCCCGCTGCTCTTCGATCGTGTAGTCGATCGTGTCCGGCGGATAATAGGAGTTGGTCTTCTCGATAAAGGCCCACGTTTCCGCGTCGATGAGGGTTCTGTAGTCGGTCATGATGGATGACGCCGTTATCTCCGACGTTATCGTCCCTTCCACACCGGATCGCGCTTCTCGGCGAACGCCCGGAAGCCTTCAATATTGTCTTCCGACCCGTAGAGGATATCGACCGTCGGCAGTTGCCTCCTTGTCACCTTGTTCATGGCGTCCTGGAAGGTCAGCGCCTCGGCCACGCGCGCCGTCTCCTTGATCGAGGCGAAGACCAGCGGCGGACCGCTGGCCAAAAGCCTTGCGATCTCCCAGACGCGCTCTTCCAGCTTGTCCTTGGGCAGCACCTCGTTGACCAGGCCCCAGCGATGCGCTTCGGCGACATCCATCCAGCGGCCGGTGAACAGGAGGTCCATGGCGATGTGGTAGGGAATGCGCTTCGGCAGCTTGATGGTCGCGGCGTCGGCAAGCGTGCCGGCGCGGATCTCGGGCAGCGCGAAGGAGGAATGGTCCGAGGCGTAGATGAGGTCACAGGACAGCGCCAGCTCGAAACCGCCGCCCACCGCCATGCCGTTGACGCAGGCGATCACCGGCTTGTTGAGGTCGCGCAGTTCCTGCAGCCCGGCGAAGCCGCCGACGCCATAGTCGCCGTCGACCGCATCGCCGGCTGCCGCCGCCTTCAGGTCCCAGCCGGCGCTGAAGAACTTGTCGCCGGCCGTCTTGACGATGGCGACGCGCAGCTCCGGATCGTCGCGGAACGCCTTGAAGGTCTCGCCCATCAGCCGCGATGTCTTGAGGTCGATGGCGTTGGCCTTCGGCCGGTCGAGCGTGACCTCGAGGATCGCGCCTTCGCGGCGGGTGGTGATGACGTCAGCCATTCTTCTTTTCTCCAAGCACCAAGAGGGCGTCCGCGATCCATGCGCCCTTGCCTTCGGCGCAGACGATGAGCGGGTTGATGTCGAGTTCCTCGATCTCGCCTTCGTTCTTCTGCACGAAGTCGGCAATGCCGGAGATGGCGTCGATGGCGGCGTTGACGTCGGCCTTCGGCCGGCCGCGATAGCCCTCGAGGAGAGGATAGAGCTTCAGCCCACGCAATGCCGCCTCGATGTCGTCGCGCGTCGCCGGCAGCATCAGCGTCACGCTGTCGCGCAGAAGTTCCACCAGCACGCCGCCGGTGCCCAGCGTCATC
>NZ_RZRY01000233.1:0-8734 GCF_003998035.1 Mesorhizobium sp. M2A.F.Ca.ET.039.01.1.1
CGCTTATCGCGGTCGTCATCACCACGGGCGGAGCGAGGAGCGAAGCGACGCGCGCAGACCCGAGGATCCCTGCCGTGACTTGGAAGCGCCGCGGCGGTCCAGAACTCTGCACCGTTGCACATTTCGGTCCAGGTAACGGCATGGATTCCAGGGTCTGCGCGCGTCGCTTCGCTCCTTGCTCCGCCCTGGAATGACGAAGTTCGGGAGCCTCCAGCTCATCGCCAGCGTTTGCGCTGACTACCCCAAATGGACGCTGATAGCCTTGCCCGACAAGCCTGCGATCTCGGAAGTCGCAATTCTCGGCTCGCCCTGACCTGAATCTCAACGTACCTCAGCGCAGTTACCCATGACGAAATCCAGCAGATGCTCGGCCCAGGCGCGATAGCCTGCCTCGGAGGCGTGGAAGCCGTCGGACGCGAAGCCGGCATCGGGATTGGTGATCGGCAGGCGCGAGGCGGGCACGGCGCCGCGCTCGTTGCAGAGCCGCACGCCCATGCGGTTCATTTCCGTGGCGCGGATCTCGAGGATCCGGCCCAGCAATGGCGGCATTGCCGGCGCGCGGGTGAATTCCAGCACCGGCGACCAGACAACGCGCGCTTCCGGCCATTTGGCGCGCAGCGCGTATAGCAGCCCGCCGAACTCCTTCTTGAAGCGCGGCACGGAGTGAAAGTTCTTGGTGTCGTTGGTGCCGATGGCGAGCACGATATGCGTCCAGGGATCGGCCGATAAATTGGGCAGGACATGGTCGCGGATCTGGCCGGAGGTCGCCGAATTGAAGCCGGCGGCGCGCCAGCGCACGGCTCGGCCGGTTCGCTCGGCGATCAGGCCGGCAAGCCGCGCCGCTAGCCCGCGTTCGGATTGCTCGATGCCGACCGATGCTGCCGAGGAATCACCCAGGACCAGCAACGCGACGGATGGCGCCTTGCCCGGTATTTCGTGCAGCACCGGGCCTCGCGCAGGCAGCATCCGCGTGGTGCGGCGGCGCACGCCGAGGCCCTGCCAGACATAGACCGGGAAAGCGAGCCAGGTGAGGAGGGCAAGCAGGCGCTGCATGGCAAATCCGTTGAAAACAGCGGGAAGCCTTAGCGCATCTTCAGGCCCAGGTGAACGAGACGATCACGCGCAGCAGTCCGGCCGGTCCTCGTCCTGATATTCGTCGTGGAGGCGCACCCAGTCCATCAGGTTGTGATAGGGGCCGGTCTCGCCGCGGCCTTTCGGCGTCATGTCGAGGTAATGATAGGCTCCGATCAGCGCGTCGCCGCCGCGGCCTCGCGACAGGAAGGTCAGGAAGATGTCGCCATTGCCGTCGCGGTAGAAGACGCTGGTGCCGGGCAGGTCTTTCGACCGCAACGGTCGCTTCTCGAAATTGTAGGTCGTGTCGCCGGCCGCGATCTGCCTGTCGGTGAAGGAGACCTGCAGGTCGAAGTTGAAGTCCGATGCATAGGACGATACCCAGTCGAACTTCCAGCCCATGCGCTGCTTGTAAGGCAGGATCTCGGTCAGCGCCGCGCGCGAGACGACGACCAGGGATACGTCGTGGTGCTTGAGATGCTGGTTGGCGCCGTCGATATGGTCGGCGAGGAACGAGCAGCCCTGGCAACGGTGGTCGCAACCCGGCGTCATCATGAAATGATAGACGATGAGCTGGCTCTTGCCGGCAAAGAGATCGCCAAGACGCTTCGGTCCCGCTTCGCTCTCGAAGACATAATCCTTGCGCAGCTTGAACCAGGGCAGCTGCCGCCGCTCGGCGGCGACAAGGTCGCGGAAGCGTGTCAGCTCCTTCTCGCGTTCCAAATGATTGCGATGTGCCTCGAACCAGTCCTCGCGTGAAACCACGGCATTGCGTTGCATGACCATCTCCTGTCCTCTCCCGCCAAGGACGTTCGACATCGGCTCAACCCGACACAGTCGCCGTTGTTTCGCTGCTCAGGTAGGAACGCGGCCCGCAAAAAACAAAACCCGGGCCATGAGCCCGGGCTTCTGTTGGAATTGGAAGAGATGGCGTCAGGCGGCTTTCTCAAGCGCCGGCTGCCATTTCCCGAGCGCCGCCAGATGGTTCATATAGGCCCGGTGGGTGAAGGCGGCCTGGCCGGCGGCGACGTTCGAGGCCTTGCCGCTCCATGCCTTTTGCGGCGCGGCCTGCAGCGCGCGGCCATAGGAGAAGGTCAGCTTCCACGGATGCGGGCCGATGGCATTGATGGCGTTGAGGTTGGCCGTCGCTTCCTCGTCCTCCTGCCCGCCGGACAGGAAGGCGATGCCCGGCACTGCCGCCGGCACCACTTCGCGGAACAGTTTTATCGTCTTTTCGGCGATTTCCTCGGGGCTGTCGGTCCTGCCCGACTTCTTGCCGGAGATGACCATGTTGGGCTTCAGGATCGAGCCTTCCAGCACGACGCGCGCCGCGTAAAGCTCGTCATAGAGCTTGACCAGCGTCGCCTTGGTGACGTCGTAGCAGGTGTCGATCGAATGCGCGCCGTCCATCAGCACTTCCGGCTCGACGATCGGCACGATGCCGGCCTCCTGGCAAAGCGCGGCATAGCGGGCCAGCGCATGGGTGTTCGAGGCGATCGAGTTGGCCGAGGGTACGCCCTTGCCGGTGTCGATATCGATCACCGCGCGCCATTTGGCGAAACGGGCGCCGAGCTTGTAGTAATCGGCAAGCCGCTCGCGCAGGCCGTCGAGGCCCTCGGTGATGGTGTCGCCGGGAAAGCCCGCGAGAGGCTTGGCGCCGAGATCGACCTTGATGCCCGGAATGGAACCGGCCGCCTTGATGATGTCGACCAGCGGCGTGCCGTCGGCGGCCTTCTGGCGGATGGTCTCATCGAAGAGGATGACGCCGGAGATGTAGTTGGACATCGCTTCCTTGGCGCGGAACATCATCTCGCGATAGTCGCGCCGGTTGTCGGCGGTCGATTCGACGCCGATGACGTCGAAACGTTTCTTGATGGTGCCGGAGCTCTCATCGGCAGCCAAAAGGCCCTTGCCGCCGCTCACCATCGCGGTGGCGATATCTTCGAGACGTTCGCTCATGGGTGCTCTCCTACGCTGCGTTTGTTCCGCGCTAGCAGAACATTATCGCCAAAGGAATGACCCCGGAAAGCGCGAATCGATTGAAAGCCGCGCTGGCTTTGCCTTGTCTCGGATTGTTTACCGCTTCAGCACTTCGACGCCGGGCAGCGGCTTGCCTTCCATCCATTCGAGGAAGGCACCGCCGGCGGTCGAGACATAAGTGAAGTCGTCGGCGACGCCGGCATGGTTGAGGGCGGCCACCGTGTCGCCGCCGCCGGCGACCGAGACCAGCTTGCCTGCCTTGGTGCGGGCGGCCGCGTGCTTTGCCGCCGCCACCGTGGCGCGATCGAAGGGCTCTATCTCGAAGGCGCCGAGCGGGCCATTCCACACCAAGGTCGCGGCGCGGTCGATCCAGTCGGTAACGCTCTGCACGGTCTTTGCGCCGACATCGAGGATCATGCCGTCCGCCGGCACGGCATCGATGGCAACGGTCTCGCTCGCGGCACCCGCCTTGAATTCCTTGGCCACCACGCCGTCGGCGGGCAGGATGATGGCGCAGCCAGCTTCCGCCGCCTCGATCATGATCTGCTTGGCGGTGCCGGCAAGGTCGTGCTCGCAAAGCGACTTGCCGACATCGGTGCCACGCGCGGCCAGGAAGGTGTTAGCCATGCCGCCGCCGATCACCAGCGCGTCGACCTTCTTCACCAGGTTCATCAAAAGGTCGATCTTGGTCGAGACCTTGGCGCCGCCGACAATGGCGACCACCGGCCGTACCGGATTGCCGAGACCCTTTTCCAGCGCGTCGAGCTCGGCCTGCATGGTGCGGCCGGCATAGGCCGGCAGCCGGTGCGCCAGGCCTTCGGTCGACGCATGCGCGCGGTGCGCGGCGGAGAAGGCGTCGTTGACATAGATGTCGCCATTGGCGGCGAGCTTTTCCGTGAAGGCCGGGTCATTCTTCTCCTCGGCCTTGTAGAAGCGGGTGTTTTCAAAGAGCAGCACGTCGCCGTCCTTCATGGCGGCAACGCCTTCGGCGGCTTTGTCGCCGATACAGTCGGCGGCGAAGCGGACGGGGAGGCCGAGAACCTCGGCCGTGGCCCTGGCGATCGGCTCCAGCGAGAATTCGGCCGACGGACCATCCTTCGGACGGCCGAAATGGGCAAGCAGGATGACCTTGGCGCCTTTCTTCGAGAGTTCGGCGATGGTCGGCGCGATGCGCTCGATGCGAGTGGCGTCGGTCACCTTGCCGTCGGCGACGGGAACGTTGAGGTCGACGCGCACCAGGACGCGCTTGCCGCTGACGGCGCCGATGTCATCGAGTGTCTTGAAGCCGGCCATGATCCGTTCCTTCCTGGTGCGTTGACGCAATTCCGGACGGAAAGCCGCCCACATCTTTCATGGAATTGCTCTAGCGAAAACGCGGGGACCTTACCCGGCAGCGGCGGCGATGCAAGAGCCGCGTTAAAGCGCGCGCGCAAAAATGATGTCGCCATGAGACATCAGCCTTCGCCGGTTGCCTTTTGCTCGCCCGGTGCCGGCGCCACGGGATCGATCGGCACGTCCTCGACCGGCTGCTTTTCCACCGGCCTGCGCCAGTTGCGGATCAGCGCCGCTATGCGATCGCCGATCTCGCCGGCGCTCATGAACACCGGCACGCGCGCCACCTGCGCGGTCGGCTCGAAGGACAGGCCGAGCCCGGTGATCCGGCCTTTCTCGTCGACGTCGCGCACGATCAGCTCGATCGGCCCGATCATCACGCGGTCGGCATATTCGGCATGGCCGCCGAGCCGCTCGGTAACGAGCGCCGCGACGGTGAGCTTCTGTTCGGCCTCGGTAAGGCCAGGCCCATAGGCCGCTTCCAGCTCCGCCGCGGAGCGGGCCGGATCGACGGCAAAGGCGCCGAAGAAGTCGGCGTCCTCGGGGTCGACCACGGCGCGGCTGGCGAACAGCTTGTCGAGCAGGCGCGGATAGCGATCCGGCACGAAGATATAGACCTGGTCGCCAGCGGTGAGACGGCCCATGTCCTGGAAGCGCATCGAGCGGCCGTCGCGCAGCACCAGCGAGGGCCTTGCCCAGCGCGGGATGCGCTCGCCGCGCGCCACCGGGCTGCCGGGTGCGACGCGATAGGCAAGCAGTTCGTGATGGGCTGAGCCCGGCAGTTCGAGCTCGACCTTGTCCAGGGGCCCGAGACGCGCCGGCACGATCAGGCCGAGGCGGCGCGCCAGCGGCCCGACCGTCCAGCCCTGCACCACCAGCGACACTAGCACAATGATGAAGGCGGCGTTGAAGATCAGGCGGCCATGCTCCAGGCCGCCGAGCAGCGGCGTGATGGCAAGCAGGATCGAGACCGCGCCGCGCAGGCCGACCCAGGACACGAAGGCGACCTCGGGACGCGGCAGGCGGAAGGGGATCAGGCAGAGCCAGACGGCCAAAGGCCGCGCGACGAAGATCAGGAACAGGCCGAGCAGCACCGCCGGCACCAGGATCGCCGGGAACTGCGAGGGTGTGGCGAACAGGCCGAGGATCAGGAACATGATGATCTGCGCCAGCCACGACATGCCGTCCTGGAAACGCCTCAGGATGGTGACGGCGCGGATGTCGGAATTGCCCGCGATCAGCCCGGCAAGGTAGACGGCGAGGAAGCCTGAGCCGCCGACCGCGCCGGCGGCGGCAAACACCATCAGCGACAGCGTCAGCACGAAGATCGGCAGCAGGCCGTGATCCAGGTTGAGCCGCTCGACCAGACGCACGATGCCGAAGCCGCCGAGGACGCCGATCACGGCGCCGAGCCCCATATTGGCAAGAAAGCCAAGAAGGAGATTGGCGGCCAGCACGTTGGCCTCGGGGTTTGCATGCGCGGCGATGATCTCGACCAGGGTGATGGTGAGGAAGATGGCGATCGGGTCGTTGGTGCCGGATTCCACTTCGAGCGTCGAACGCACGCGCTCGCGCAGATGGATCTCGCCGGCGCGCAGCAGGAAGAACACGGCGGCCGCGTCGGTCGAGGCGACGGCGGCGCCGAGCAGGGAGGATTCCAGCCAGCTGAGCTTGAGAAAATAGGAGGCGGCGACGCTGAAGATGCCGGTGGTCAGGATGACGCCTATAGTGGCCAGCGACAATGCCGGCCCGGCCGCTTGCTTCAGTGCGTTGAGCGGGGTGCCGAAACCGGAGTCGAACAGGATGATGGCCAAAGCCAGTGAGCCGGCAAAATAAGCCAGCCGCGCATTGTCGAATTCGATGCCGAGGCCGTCGACGCCGGTGGCAAGCCCGATGCAGAGAAAGAGGAGCAGCAATGGAGCGCCGAAGCGGAAGGCGATCAGGCTCGAAAACGCGGCGGCAACAATGAGCGCAGTGCCGACCAGCGTCACAAGATAGATCGCATGCTCCATCCGCCAGTGCCCCTCAAGTCCCTCTCATTTGTCGATTTACGGGAGAGTGGGGCGAAGACATGACCAGTGCAAGGCAACAGCGTGGTTTTTTGGATTCTGCTGGCGTGGGGAAATGGAGGAGCCGCTTTCCTCTCGTCATCCACGGGCGGAGCGACTGGTGTTGCGGCTAATCTCCACGGCATGCGGAACCGCCGAGACTAAAACGAAAACGCCCGGCCGGAGCCGGGCGTTCGAAACTGCTTAGCGAGCCTGGATCAGGCGATGGTCTTGCCGAAGGCGACGGCGGTGTCGCCCATGCGGTTCGAGAAGCCCCATTCATTGTCGTACCAGGACAGCACCGAGACGAAATTGCCGTCCATGACCTTGGTCTGGTCGAGGGCCACGATCGAGGAGTGCGGATCGTGGTTGAAGTCGATCGAGACGTTCGGGTGATGGGTGACCGAGAGCACGCCCTTGAGCTTGCCCTTGGAGGCGGCGATCAGCGCTTCGTTGATCTCCTGCGGCGTGGTCGAACGCTTGGCGACGAACTTCAAGTCGACCACCGAGACGTTCGGGGTCGGCACGCGGATCGAGATGCCGTCGAGCTTGCCCTTGAGGTCGGGCAGGACCAGGCCGATCGCCTTGGCGGCACCGGTCGAGGTCGGGATCTGCGACAGCGCCGCGGCGCGGGCGCGGTAGAGGTCCTTGTGCATGGTGTCGAGCGTCGGCTGGTCGCCGGTGTAGGAGTGGATCGTCGTCATCATGCCCTTCTCGATGCCGACGGTCTCATGCAGCACCGCCGCCAGCGGCGCCAGGCAGTTGGTGGTGCAGGACGCGTTCGAGATGACGATGTGGTCCTTGGTCAGCTTGTCGTGGTTGATGCCGTAGACGACGGTGAGGTCGGCGCCTTCGGCCGGGGCTGAGACGATGACGCGCTTGGCGCCGGCGGCGAGGTGCGCGGCCGCCTTGTCGCGGGCCGTGAAGATGCCGGTGCATTCGAGCGCGATGTCGACGCCGAGTTCCTTCCACGGCAGCTGGGTCGGATCCTTGATCGCGGTGACCTTGAACTTCTCCTTGCCGACCGAGATCTGGTCGCCGTCGACGGTCACCTCATGCGGGAAGCGACCATGCACGCTGTCGTAGCGAAGCAGATGCGCGTTGGTCTCGACCGGGCCGAGGTCGTTGACGGCGACCACGTCGATATCCTTGCGGCCGGATTCATGGATGGCGCGCAGGATGTTGCGGCCGATGCGGCCAAATCCGTTGATGGCAACTCTGACGGTCATTGTTTTCTCCCTAGGGACTGGGGGCGATTGGGTCCGCTGCTTCATAGCGGCCATGAGCCAAAGAATCCAGCCGCAGAAGGTCGAACTTAAATCGATTAGGTTAGTCCAGCATGGCCGAGCCGCCTATTTGCGGCCCCGCGAATTGACGCAGCCGGTCAGCCGTGCAGACGAGTCTCGACCGCTTTTGCCGCGGCCTCGGCGGTGATGCCGAAATGCGGATAGAGTTGCTCGATCGAGCCGGAGGCGCCAAAACCGTGCATGCCGATGAAGACGCCGTCGGTGCCGATCAGGTGGTCCCAGCCCTGGCGGATGCCGGCCTCGATCGCGACCTTCACCTTGGCGTTGCCGATGATCTCCTTGCGGTAGTCATCGCTCTGCTGGTCGAACAGCTCGAAACAGGGCACCGAGACGACGCGGGTGGGATGGCCGTGCTTTTCGAGCAGGTCGCGCGCGCCGAGCGCGATCTCGACCTCGGAGCCGGTGGCGAAGATCGTCACCACGGCCTCGCCGTTTGCCGCGGCGAGCTCATAGGCGCCCTGGCTGGAGAGGTTCTTCGCCGAATGCTCGGTGCGCACGGTCGGCAGGTTCTGGCGGGTCAGCGCCAGGGTCGACGGCGTCTTTTCGGATTCCAGCGCGATTTGCCAACATTCGGCGGTTTCGACCGCGTCGGCCGGACGGAAGACATTGTGGTTCGGGATGGCGCGCAATGCCGCCAGATGCTCGACCGGCTGGTGGGTCGGGCCGTCCTCGCCGAGGCCGATCGAGTCATGCGTCATGACGAAGATGGAGCGGATGCCCATCAGCGAGGCCAGGCGCATCGAAGGACGGGCATAGTCCGAGAAGCACATGAACGTGCCGCCATAGGCGATCAGGCCGCCATGCAGCGTGAGGCCGTTGATCGCCGCCGCCATGCCGTGCTCGCGGATGCCGTAATGGACATAGCGCTGGCCGTAATCGTCCGGCGTGATGTTCTTGGTCTGGCTGGTCTTGGTGTTGTTGGAGCCGGTGAGGTCGGCCGAGCCGCCGATGGTCTCCGGCACCGCGCCGTTGATGACTTCCAGCGCCATTTCGGAG